>JBCCGO010000001.1:0-51813 GCA_039029235.1 Bacteroidota bacterium
AACAGATAGGGACCGAACTGTCTCACGACGTTCTGAACCCAGCTCGCGTGCCACTTTAATGGGCGAACAGCCCAACCCTTGGGACCTTCTCCAGCCCCAGGATGTGACGAGCCGACATCGAGGTGCCAAACCTCCCCGTCGCTTTGAGCGCTTGGGGGAGATCAGCCTGTTATCCCCAGAGTACCTTTTATCCTTTGAGCGATGGCCCTTCCATGCGGAACCATCGGATCACTATATCCGTCTTTCGACCCTGCTCGACTTGTAGGTCTCACAGTCAGGCACCCTTCTGCTATTACACGCTACGCACGGTTACCATTCGTGCTGAGGGTACCTTTGAAAGCCTCCGTTACTTTTTTGGAGGCGACCACCCCAGTCAAACTACCCACCAAACGCTGTCTCCCTCTCTGAAGGGATGAGGTAACACATACACGAAGGGTGGTATTTCAAGGTTGACTCCACCATGCCTAGCGACACGGCTTCACTGTCTCCCACCTATCCTACACATCCTATACATATTACCAACGTTAAGCTATAGTAAAGGTTCATGGGGTCTTTCCGTCCCGTTGCGGGTAAGCGGCATCTTCACCGCTACTACAATTTCACCGAGCTCGTGGCTGAGACAGTGCCCAGATCGTTATACCATTCGTGCAGGTCGGAATTTACCCGACAAGGAATTTCGCTACCTTAGGACCGTCATAGTTACGGCCGCCGTTTACTAGGGCTTCGGTTCGATGCTTTGCCCAAGGGCTAACATCTCTCCTTAACCTTCCAGCACCGGGCAGGTATCAGGCCTTATACATAATCTTTCGATTTAGCAAAGCCCTATGTTTTTGGTAAACAGTCGCCTGGACCTTTTCACTGCGACCTTCCAAGGCAAGCCTTGGGTAGGCACCCTTTCTTCCGAAGTTACAGGGTTAGTTTGCCTAGTTCCTTGGCCACGAATCACTCGAACACCTTAGGATACTCTCCTCGACTACCAGTGTCGGTTTGCGGTACGGATAGCTAACAATGTAGCGATTAGAAGTTTTTCTTGGAAACATGCTTAGGGCCATTATCTGCTTTCCCGAGGGATCACAGTACTATTACCTTCGGCAAGCACAGGGGATTTGCCTCCTATGCCTATACCTACGGGCTTCAACCTCGAATTTCGTCTCGAGGCAGGCCTTTCACTTTTTCGTTACTCCTTCTCTATTATTAGCTAGTATCGGAATATTAACCGATTGTCCATCGCTTACGCCTTTTGGCTTCAGCTTAGGGTCCGACTAACCCACGGATGACGAGCATAGCCGTGGAAACCTGAGTCTTACGGTGTGCTGGTTTCTCACCAGCATTAACGTTACTTATGCCTACATTTTCTTTTCTAACGGATCCATGGCAAGTCTCCTTACCACTTCGATTCTGTTAGAATGCTCTCCTACCCCCTATCACTTGCGTGGCAGGGCCATAGCTTCGGCAACATGCTTGATGCCCGTTTATTATTGGCGCTCTGTCGCTCGACTAGTAAGCTGTTACGCACTCTTTGAATGAATGGCTGCTTCCAAGCCAACATCCTAGCTGTCTTTGCAACTGAACTTCCTTAGTTCAACTGAGCATGTATTTGGGGGCCTTAGCTGATGGTCTGGGTTCTTTCCCTCTCGGACTAGGACCTTAGCACCCTAGCCCTTTCTCCTAAATAAAACTAGTAGCATTCGGAGTTCGTCTAGATTGGGTAAGATGTTACTCCTCCCTATCTGATCGGTAGCTCTACCTCTACTAGTATACATTTAAGGCTGCTCCTAAAAGCATTTCGGAGAGTACGAGCTATTTCCTGGTTTGATTGGCCTTTCACCCCTACCCACAGCTCATCCAAGGATGTTGCAACGTCCACTGGTTCGGCCCTCCACACTGTTTTACCAGCGCTTCGGCCTGGCCATGGGTAGATCACCAGGTTTCGCGTCTAGCTCCTCTGACTGAATTGCCCTATTCAGACTCGCTTTCGCTTCGGCTACTCCTCCTAAAAGGATTAACCTTGCCAGAGAAGACTAACTCGTAGGCTCATTATGCAAAAGGCACGCCGTCACCCCATAAAAATTGGGGCTCCGACCGCTTGTAAGCGCATGGTTTCAGGTACTTTTTCACTCCCTTTTTCAGGGTGCTTTTCACCTTTCCCTCACGGTACTAGTTCACTATCGGTCTCTCAGGAGTATTTAGCCTTGCCAGATGGTGCTGGCAGTTTCAGTCGGTGTTTCACCAGCACCGACCTACTCAGGATACTGACTTGGCTTAGCTTGATTACCTTGACAGGGCTATCACCTTCTATGGCTTACCTTTCCAGGTAATTGAAGTTTTCTTACTAAGCTATAATGTCAGTCCTACAACCCCATAACAGCCATAACTGCTATGGTTTGGGCTGTTCCGCGTTCGCTCACCACTACTGACGGAATCACGATTGTTTTCTCTTCCTCTGGGTACTGAGATGTTTCAGTTCCCCAGGTTTGCCTCTCTATACTTATAGAGATAAGCCAACTTCATTGGCATGGGTTGCCCCATTCGGACATCTACGGATCAATTTGTACTAACCAATCCCCGTAGCTTATCGCAGTTTGTCACGTCCTTCATCGCCTCTGAGAGCCTAGGCATCCCCCATACGCTCTTGCATTACTTCTTTTTGCCAAAACACAGTCACATTACTCAGATCTTGGTGCCTGAGCATAGCAACCGGTGTTTCGGCTATGTATTTCCCGCTTTTACTTTTACAGTATGTCAAAGAACATTGTCTCTGAGTATTAATAGCACGTCAGGTTGCTACGACATCCTCAAAGCCCTTCTGATGCCATTGATCAAGAGGCATCATTACTAATGGATCCCAAAGTTAATACATCTTCCATATATCTACAAATAAGTTGGCCGGAATTTTTTGGAGTAACCTACTTAAGCAGAAACTTTGGGACAAGCTCCTGAAAATTCTCAGGTCCATTCGAAGTTTTCTAACGTAATGACAAGGGGCGCGTAGTAGCTGTTTTTCTGGGTATGCCCCAAAAATTATGTAATAAAGCAAAAGACCCAATCTTATCCAAGTTCAGCCTAAAAGATCGTACTTATCAGTGAGCCGCCTCTTTCCTTTGCATAAGGAGCAAGTTGCCCAAATTATAGCCAATATCAGAGCCTCAGTTGAGAGCTACCATAGTCTAGCCACTCCATACAGCAGTCTGGGTGCGGGCAGGAGAGGTCTGGGAGCCCCTGGTGAGAGTGAATACGCATGAGGAAGCAGTAGATTTGCTAGCAGACATCGAGCTGACCCTCCAAGCTAGGTGCAAAGGCCTAGAGGTGATTAACGAGTGCACAACAATGCATAATATAGTAACTTTTGAGCCACTGCCCTCTGGCATCCACAATACTGGAAGATTATTGTGTGTAGGTTTGGTTAGTGCCTAATTTTATAATATGATATAGCCTTTGCCTCTTACCCGGCTAATCCTGAGTAGGCACAGAAAAAACGACGCTAGAGCTGCTGCTGCCCCTTTATGAAGTGTGTATGCCCCTAAACTTTCGCGAACAGCTCAACAACTGCAGCTATATTCTTCCGTTACAAAGCCCTTACTTTTGGCACCTCGGCTGATGTGAGTAACTTTGCGTATAACTACCATCAGATTACCAGATTTGCCATTAGTCAGACAGATTCACACTCATTGCTAAACCTAACACTATGCTTTCTTTCCATGCTACCAGTGAGCGTTCAGAAGAAGTGGCACCCCTAGCCACAACCCTGGGCAATACCCTCCGCACCCACGAAGACCACTCAGCGCTACTACCGTTGTTGACTACCAAGCAGGATGTTTTGTTCCCAGGCGTCATCATGCCTACAAGCCTGCAGCAAGAGCAAGCAAAATACCTTGCTAAAGAGGCCTACCGCACAGATAGCCTCATCGGAGTAGTGGCCCAGAAGAGCCCTACTGTAGAGAATCCAACAGAACAAGATATTTTTCATATAGGCACTATGGGGAGCATCATTAGCTGCATGATGCTCCCTGATGGACGCACTACAGCCATCCTGCAAGGCCAGCAAAGATTTCAGGTTACTAAAATCATACAAAAAGGCGCCATACTTTGGGCGCACGTACGCAAGCTTAGCGAAAAAGCCAGTAGCAGACAAAGCAAAACTGTCAAAGCCTTAATACAATCGATCAAAGAAGTAGCTACCAAACTTATGGCGCTCCAGCCAGCATTGCTTACCGGGGGCCGGCTGGTTTTAGATCATATGCAAGAACTTAATACGCTGACTTACTTCTTAGCTGCCAGCCTCCAAACCGGGGTGGAGTACCAGCAAAAGCTGCTAGCAACCCATGATAGTACAGAGCGGGGCAATCTGCTATTGAAGTACCTGCTCAAGGAGCTAGAAATGTCACAACTCAGCCGGAAGCTACAAGACAAGTTACATCAGGATATCAACCAGCAGCAGCGAGACTACTACATACGGAACCAAATCAAGGTGCTACAAGATGAGCTTGGCGAGGACGAGGCAGATGAAGAAATAGCGGCGCTAAGAGCAAAAGGCAAGAATAAGCGCTGGCCTGCAGCGATAGCTGACTCTTTCTATAAAGAGCTCAATAAAGCAGAGCGCCTCAGTCCGCATAGCCATGACTATCCTGTCATCCTCAACCACGCCGAGCTTCTATTAGAGCTACCGTGGGAAAAGTACACCCAAGATAATACGAACCTTCAGTATGCTGCCAAAGTCTTAAATGCAGACCATCATGGCATCGAAAAGGTGAAGGAGCGTTTGCTAGAATACCTAGCCGTGCTCCAGCGCAAGCAGAGTATGAAAGCCCCTATCCTGTGCCTATATGGGCCCCCTGGCGTAGGGAAAACCTCACTGGGCAAATCCATTGCCAAGGCTATGCGTAGAAAATACACCCGCATATCACTTGGAGGCGTACATGACGAAGCCGAAATAAAGGGCCACAGAAAAACCTATGTCGGAGCTATGCCTGGCAAGCTCATCAAAGGACTCCAAAAAGCAGGCTCTTCTAATCCTGTATTTATGCTGGATGAGCTTGACAAACTTAGTGATTGGCGAGGCGATCCAGCTGCTGCCCTATTAGAAGTGCTAGACCCTGAGCAAAACAATGCCTTCGTAGATAACTTTCTCGAAGTGCCCTATGACCTTTCCCAGGTTTTGTTCATTGCCACGGCCAATACCCTAGATACCATTCCCCAAGCACTCAAAGATAGGCTAGAAGTCATTGAGCTAACTGGCTATACTGTAGAAGAGAAGCTTCAGATTGCTAAAAAATACCTGTTCCCTAAACAACGCAAGGAGCATGGGCTGAAAGCCAGCCATGTAGGTATTCATGACAGTGCCATCGTCCACATCATTGAGCACTACACCCGCGAGTCTGGCGTCAGAGAGCTAGCGCGCAAGCTAGGTAGCCTCGTGAGAAAAGTAGCTAAGGCCATGGCGCTAGACGAATCTTATCCAAAACGCATCAAAAAAATCGATATCACTAAGCTCCTAGGTGTAGAAAAATTTGACCAGGAAACCTACCAGCATATTGTCTTGCCAGGTGTGGCTATAGGCCTGGCTTGGACGCCTGTAGGAGGAGAGATACTCTTTATAGAATCAACCCTAAGTCAAGGTAAGGGTAAGCTGACCCTCTCAGGACAGCTAGGGAAAGTTATGAAAGAGTCAGCCGTTACGGCACTTACCTACCTAAAGGCCCATGCTGCCTCACTAGGCATAGCGCCCCAGGTCTTTAACAACTACGACCTGCACATCCATATCCCGGCCGGCGCTGTGCCCAAAGACGGTCCTTCAGCCGGCATTACCCTCTTAGCTGCCCTGGCCTCCTTGTATACACAACGTAAAGTACGCAGTAGGCTGGCCATGACTGGCGAGATTACGCTACGGGGCAGGGTACTGCCCGTAGGAGGTATCCAAGAAAAAATACTAGCTGCTAAGCGAGCAGGCGTGCAAGAAATCATCCTCAGCGCAGAGAATAAAAAAGACATCCAAGAAATCAACCATATTTACATCGAAGACCTAACCTTTCATTACGCCCACAATGTACCCGATGTGCTCAAGTGGGCGCTACAAGCTAAAAAAGCCCAGAACGCAAGAAAATGGGACGTAGCAAAAGTCAGTAAGGCAAGAAGGCCCCTAGCACGATGGGGCACGGGCCCAGACCATAGCTCATGCCACATAACCAGGCAGTAGTGTATTCCTATTGAAATATTAACCCACTATCATGGCACCAAAAACTAGCTATTTAACCCCTAAAGAAATTGTAGCAGCCCTAGACAAATATATTATTGGCCAGCAGACAGCCAAGCGTAACGTAGCTATTGCTCTCAGAAACCGTTGGCGTAGAATGCAAGTTCAGTCAGACATCAGAGGAGATATTACCCCCAATAACATACTCATGATTGGGGCTACCGGTGTAGGTAAGACAGAGATTGCTAGAAGACTAGCCAAGATTGCCGATGCACCCTTTGTCAAAGTAGAAGCCTCCAAATTTACAGAAGTGGGCTACATAGGGCGTGATGTAGAGAGCATGGTACGCGATCTGGTAGAGCAAGCCATCAGCATGGTTAAAAAAGCCAAAGAGGAGGAAGTAAAAGAAAAAGCAGCACAGCAAGTAGAAGATATCGTGCTTGATGCCTTGATTCCGCCTATCAGCCAGGCCACTCACTCTGGCAGAGACATTTCTAGTATGCCCATGCCTGCACAAGACGGGCTTAACCTGAATGAGCAAACCCGAGAGCGCTTCCGAAAGAAGCTGCAAAATGGAGAACTAGATGACAAAAGAATTGAAATCAGTGTTAGTACCCCTAGCCCCATAGGAGTTGGCATGATAGGAAGCAATATGGTTGGCGAAGCCTCGCTAACAAATCTACACGATATGCTTCTCAAAAGAAGTAAAAAAAGAAAAGTTGCCATTGCCGAAGCTAAGAGACTCCTCCTACCTGAAGAAGCCCATAAGCTCATTGACATGGACATCGTCAAAGAAGAAGCCCTAGCAAAAGCGCAGTATACAGGCATCGTCTTCATCGATGAGATTGATAAAATAGCAGGAAGTAGTACCGAAAACGACGGCCCAGATGTCAGCAGAGAGGGCGTACAGAGAGACCTATTGCCCATCGTAGAGGGGAGCGCAGTAAATACCAAATACGGCCTTATATACACAGACCACATCCTGTTTATAGCAGCAGGCGCCTTTCATGTGTCTAAACCCTCGGCCCTCATTCCTGAGCTACAAGGTAGATTCCCGATTCGCGTAGAGCTAGGTAGCCTGGTCAAGGAAGATTTTCAGCGCATCTTACAAGAGCCAAAAAACGCCCTGACCAAACAATATCAAGCCCTGTTTGAAGCCGAAAAAGTGATCCTGAGTTTTGAAGAAGAGGCTGTAGCTGAAATAGCGGCCATTGCTTTTCGTATCAACGAACAGGTGGAGAATATCGGCGCTCGGAGGCTGCACACCGTGATGAGTCATTTGCTCAACGACTTCCTGTTTGATGTACCTGACAAGATTGCTCCTGACGAGCACATTCGTGTTACCAAAGCACTAGTCAATGAGCGCCTTGATGCATTAGCAAAACGAAAAGATCTAAGCGAATATATACTCTAGCAACAACACACTGCTGAGAAGTTGTGTGAAAAGTGCTTAAGTATAGACAAGCGCCACGCACTGGACAGCCCATTTGAAGCGGCCATACAGGAAGAGGAATCCCCACATAGCCCATTGAGGACATCTCTGTCAATTTGTGGAGATCCTTCTCCGTCTTCTTGTCATAGCTAAACACATACCCCCCGGGAGAGCCTCGCTGAAGAGACCTTCCATTATTTTTAACAGCTTGACGGTCGCTTAGCGGTATACCTTACAGTTAACAGCAACATCTCGTTTCACTGATCTTCTCTGGGAGCCGTCATATCTTAAGGGGGGAATTACATTTTTCTGGCCTAGCAAGCTAAGCATGGTCACTTTTGGGACAATCCCTATTTTTTTATACTTTCGCTAAAAGCTCAAGTACACTATGCAAGTCAAAATCATCAACCGTTCGCAAAATGAATTACCGGCTCATGCTACTCCAGGTGCCAGTGGCCTAGACCTCAAAGCCCATATCCCAAAGCCCACCATCCTCCAGCCTTTACAGCGAACACTAGTAGCTACAGGCCTTCACATAGCCCTACCCAAGGGCTTTGAAGCACAAATACGGCCTAGGAGTGGCCTGGCCCACAGACATGGTATTACTGTCCTAAACAGCCCAGGTACCATCGATCCTGACTATCGGGGAGAAATTCAGATACTCCTCATCAACCTCGGCGACCAGCCTTTTGAGATTAATAATGGCGATCGCGTTGCCCAGCTAGTTATAAGCCGTGTCGAGCGCATCCAGTGGATGTATGTCAATGCCCTAGACGATACGCTTAGGGGCCAGGGTGGCTTTGGTAGTACAGGTATTTAGCAACGCTTAGCAACCCCTGATCCATCTCATTATTCCTATAACAGAACCAGGAGTAAATCCGTGCTGCCAAATTCCTCCATAAACCATGGCTTCTACATTACTGAGAAGCCTATGATGGCATGCCTAGTAAGGCAGTCAACACTTTGTGCCTACCTCTAGACCAGATCGCTATGCTCAGCCTTATCGTGCACACAATGGACTAAGGGGCGGTATCTCAAAAAGTGTGTATGCAAAAAGTAGAGACATCATAGAGATAACATATTGTAAATTGGAACACACTATTCCAATTTACAAGGTAAAATTTTTGTATATTTGGAGAAGACATGTAGATACCCATGCAGCGGCTTCATTTTCTAAATAATATCCAGGAAATTTTTCAAAACCACTCCGTCTGTGCTATCCTAGGTCCTAGGCAGTGTGGCAAGACGACCTTTGCCCATCAATTTGCTCAGCAGCACAACCTAGCAACAGTTCACTTTTTTGATCTAGAGAATACTTTCGATCTAGGGCGCCTTGAGAACCCCATGCTAGCCCTCTCAGCATTACAGGGTACGGTAGTCATTGATGAGATTCAGCGAAGGCCGGACTTGTTTCCTATTCTGCGTGTCTTAGCTGATACTACTTTTTTGCGGTTTTTGATTCTAGGCAGCGCCTCTCGTGAGCTTATCGAGCAAGATTCAGAATCGCTAGCAGGCCGTGTGGGCTATCTAGAACTTCCTCCCTTTGGTCTCCGGGAAGTAGATGACACCAATAAGCTCTGGATACGGGGTGGATTTCCTAAATCTTATCTGGCCAGCACCGAGAAAGCCAGTTTTTCTTGGCGAGCATTCTATGTACGTACCTTTCTAGAACAAGACATTCCTAATCTAGGTTTCGCTATTCCGCCTCGGAATCTTCATCGCTTTTGGATGATGTTGAGTCATTATCATGGACAACTCTTGAATGCTAGTGAGCTGGGACGTTCTTTGGGTTTGTCGAACCATACCGTAAAAAAATACTTAGACATCTTAGAAGGAACCTTTATGGTGCGTATACTACAGCCGTGGTTCGGGAATATCGGGAAACGTCAAGTAAAGTCAGTCAAAATCTATCTACGAGACTCAGGCATCCTCCACAGTCTTATGGGGTTGTCTGGCAGGGCGGCTGTAGAGCGTCATCCAAAGCTTGGGGCATCTTGGGAGGGTTTCGCGCTGGAAGAACTAATAAGGCGCTACGAAGCAACCAATGTCTACTTCTGGAGAACGCAAGCTGGAGCAGAGCTTGACCTGCTCATTCATGACCAGGGGAAGAAGCTGGGTTTTGAATTCAAATACACAGACAGGCCCCAAATTACCCCGTCGATGCGGATGGCTTTGGAGGACCTGAAACTTGAGCATATTACAATCATTTATCCTGGCCCTCATTCCTTTGCACTAGATGCTCATGTGACTGTAGTAAGTATTCAGGATCTCTACAGTATGCCATCTAGCGCTTGAAGGGTTGCCAATGCTCTCGATCGCTAGCCAGAACTCTCCGTGCTTGCTTACATTCTGGCCACGTAAGACCGGTAAAAGCCAATCTTCTCAAGCCGTTCGATTTGCAAGCCTGCCATAGGCTCATGCCAGCATATCAAAAGCTCACAGGCTTCATATAACGTGCATAAAGATAGAACTTCGTACCAAGATCCTATAGGGAATATTTTTTGAGGGCAGGAGGTAGTGATTGCCTTTGCCGATACGCTCCTTAGGGCAGCCCTGTGGTAGCTACTATGCAGATAGGTACTATGTAAGCGTCGCTGCCTACTACAGCCCAAAGGCGCTGCTTGTGGTGCTGCGATAATAAATTGTAGAACTATTTTCTACAGCTAACACTTGCCTAGCTACACGTTTGACATCCTCTACCGCGATGCCTTGTATTTTCTCCATTTCGTTGTTTACTAGATTCGTATCTCCTAGTGACGTAGCGAGGGCCAGGGCCTGTGCACGATAGCGCAAGTCTACAGCTGTATATACCCAGTCAGTTTCCGCATGATTTTTTGCTTTGGCCAGCTCTGTTGCTACCAATCCTTGTGCTTGTACTGCCTCAAGAATAGGCAGTAGCACCTCTTCGACTTGCGAAAACGATATGCCCTCATTAAGCGTCCCACTAATGATCAATAAGCCCGGATCAGCCGTTTGGGTTGTATAAGCTTCTACCGTATTCAAGTACGGCTTGGCCTCAACAAGCTGCTTATAAAGCCGGGCAGACTTCCCTTCCCCTAAGCCAGTACATAGCAGCTCCACAGCATGATAGGCTGGCGATAGCCTAGCTGGCACATGATAGGCCTTATAGATAGCATTTAGAGGCACGTCAGCCTCGATCGTAATACCTCTGGAAGTCTTCTGAGGAGGCTCTTGTGGTAACGCTCTCACATAATCGGGACCTGCCGGAATGGGCTCAAACCATTTCTGGCAGAGCTGCTTTACTTGGGCTAGCTTTACCCCACCTGCTACTACGAGTATAGCATTATTGGGCACGTAAAACTTAGCGGAGAATGCCTGTACATCCTCCATGGCAGCTTGGGCGATATGGCTAGTGTCTTGGCCAATCACTGGCCAGCGGTAAGGATGTACTGTATAAGCTAGCCCACTAAGCTTGAGCCAAGCATAACCATAAGGTTGGTTGAGGTACCTCTCCTTGAATTCTTCTATGACTACCTGCTGCTGCACGGCTAGAACCTGCGGATCAAACGATAGGCCTAGCATACGATCAGATTCTAGCCAGAAGGCAGTGGCTAGGTTAGCTGCGGGTAGTGTACAATAGTAGTTAGTAACATCCGGTGTGGTATAGGCGTTATTATCTCCGCCTACTTGCTGTAGCGCCTGATCATACGACGAAATATGTTGCGAGCCCCCAAACATCAGGTGCTCGAAGAGATGGGCAAAGCCTGTTTTACCCACTTCTTCGTCCCTAGCCCCTACATTGTACATAACGTTGACGGCAGCTAGCTGGCTGCTCGGATCTTCATGGACAACGACTTTTAATCCATTGCCTAACGTGAAGCTTTCAAAGTGGATCATACGCGGATGGTTCTAGATAGCCATTTCTTAGCGCAATGGGGCTTAGGATAAGACCTGGCCAAAGTGATCGAATAATTTCGTATACCCTTCCTCGTTTTAGCGTTACAGAGATACTCAACCAAGATGAATAGTCTCGCGGCACCTAAAATCATTACCCAGCTGAGTACTGTTCTTTGCTGTGGCTAATGACCAGGCATAGCCTGGGAATGCCCTCCCATGCTAAGGCCACCCAGCCAAGTGGCAAGGAAGCTAAAGTTGGGGCTCGAGGGGGCCTTGCTATTTGTACCAGGGGTAGCCATGGAGTACAGGTGCGGCTATCTCTATGACTCTGGGAAATTGCTGTATGTGCCAGCTGTGCTTTTGAGGTTCGCTAGGTGAGCTCGATTTCTTCACCTTGTTTATTGATAAACTTAAACTCTGCAATACCTAAAGACGAATCCTCGACAAGGCTAACCCACCTTTTGTATCGGAAGAACCATTGTACTCTTTTAGAAAAGAAGCCCCTGGTGAAATAGGCATAAAGATACGGATGTAATAAAAGCATGATGTTCTTCTCATTCTGATTGTCTAGCAGGATTTGCAAACTTTTTTCAATCTGCTCTGATATCAAGATGGAAGCAGCTATCTTCCCCGTTCCGCCACAAGAAGGACATTCCTCTTGGGTACTTAAGCTGGTAACTGGCCTGACACGTTGCCGGGTCAGTTGCATGATGCCAAACTTAGAAATGGGCAGTATGGTAGATTTGGAGCGATCCTCCTTCATATACTCTTTCATTTGCTGATAGAGCTTGCGTTTATTTTCGGCATCCTTGACACCAATAAAATCAATCACAATAATGCCTCCCATATCCCTAAGCTTGAGCTGCCTGGCTATCTCCTTAGCAGCAGCTAGATTGACACTTAAGGCCATTACTTCATGCTCTTGCTCTGTAGTATTGCTACCGCTGTTTACATCGATCACATGCATGGCCTCTGTATGTTCAATGATCAAGTATCCTCCACCGTCTAGGCTTACAGTCTGGCCAAAGAGCATTTTTAGCTGCCTTTCTATGCCGAAATGTTCAAACAGCTTTGTTCTGCCCTGGTAGTACTTAAAAATCTTCTCTTTCTCAGGAGCAGTCGTCTTGAGATATTGTTTTATCTCATTGTAAGCGTTCTTATCATCGATAATGATGCTATCAAAAGGCTCATTGAGCATGTCTCTCAGGATAGAAGAAGCTCGATCTATTTCCCCTATAATCTTATCTCGGACCGTAGCGCCGTGAAGCTTTTTGACCCCTGCCTCCCACTTGGCTAAGAGCTCTTTTAAGTCTTGAATCAGCTGGGCCACTTCTTTCCCTTCTGCAGCCGTTCTGACAATTAGCCCAAAGTTTGGAGGCTTGATGGAATTAACCAGACGTAGTAGCCTTTGCTTCTCTTCGCTCTTGGTGATCTTTTTAGAAACACTTACCTCCTCGCTAAAAGGTACGAGTATCATGTAGCTGCCAGCAATAGCTAGCTCAGTAGACAGCCGAGGCCCTTTGCTCGAGATCGGCTCTTTAATTACTTGTACAAGGATAGGCTGACTTCTATATAGTACCTCAGCAACCTTACCCAGCTTATCTATGGGTGCTTGGAGCGGCTGATCACTGAGATTATAATTTGGAGTCCTGCCATTGAGGGCAAGCTGTGTTAACTGATTTAAGGAGCGAAACTGAGCCCCTAAATCAGAATAGTGTAGGAATGCATCCTTCTTATAGCCTAGATCTACAAAGACAGCATTCAGATTAGGCATAATTTTTTTAACAATGCCTAGACAAATGTCGCCAACTGTAAACTGACTATCTTTTTCTTCTGTATGGTACTCAACAAGCTCCCTATCTTTTAGGAGTGCTATCCGAAAGCTGCCTTGTGTAGTACCAATCACTAATTCACTAGCCAAAGTACTGAAGTTTTACATACTTGGTGAGAAGATGGCTAGATAGTCCTAACTCTACTACGCATGCTATAAAGCAGCTTCCCACAAGGTAGGGCTATCTAGGTGCTCACTTTTTTTTGTGTCTGTGCAACCTTAGGCGCTTTTTGCGTTTATGGGTAGCCATTTTATGTCTTTTTCTTTTTTTCCCACAAGGCATCTTGCAAGCGTTTTGTAGTTATTGTTTGGATAAAAATTACTATTGTCTGGTGTTGGCGATTACGAGCACACACTCGGTGACTGCTCAGTAACGCCTTGCACTATGCCTAGGCTTAATAGTGCTTCTTTGAGCGCACTGCTACTCAAAACAGCGTCCTAGGAGCGCCTAATCTGCTAATGTAACACTTTTTCGGGTGCTTAGCTAGTTTTGTGTTTATTTCTATCTTCGATCTCTTGCTGAGGCTTTGAGGCTTGCTCAGAACCTAGTGCATCACATCTGCCTGTGGTACCTACGCTCTAAACTTGAGGTAGAACGTGTTTTACCATACATTTTAGTTAGCCTATCAGTGAGTCAGATAGCACAATCTTTTCTACTGAGCATTAAAATACTTTGTCGCAGATTTTGATACCATATGTCTTGGGAAAGCCTGAGAAGCTAGCCAAGCGGCTCTTTGCTGACTGGCTTATAACCTGGTATCAGGTAAACAAACGTGCATTGCCTTGGCGTAACACCCAGGATCCTTATAGAATATGGCTCTCAGAAGTCATCCTGCAGCAGACCAGGGTATTACAAGGCCTCCCGTATTACCAACGATTTGTTGAGCAATATCCTACTGTCCGGGCGCTAGCTAAGGCCCCGGAAGAGGCAGTGCTACGCTTGTGGCAAGGCTTAGGTTATTACTCAAGAGCCCGCAACCTCCATGTTTGTGCGCGCATGGTTGTAGACCAGTTTAATGGCACGTTCCCTAATAATTATAAGGATCTACTACGTTTGAAAGGTGTCGGCCCCTATACAGCTGCTGCCATTGCCTCCATTGCTTTCCAAGAACCAGTTCCGGTAGTAGACGGGAATGTGTATCGTGTACTAGCCCGAGTTTTTGGAGTGACCGAAGACATTGCTTCCACAAGTGGCCAAAAGATTTTTTACGCACTGGCCCAATCATTGGTCCCTCCCCAGCGCGCTGATCTGTATAACCAAGCTATCATGGAGTTTGGGGCTATACAGTGTAGGCCTGCCAAGCCGCTTTGCCAAACTTGTATCTTGCGCGTGTACTGCGTAGCGTTTCATACAGGAAGACAGCAGTCCTTGCCCGTTAAGTCTCCTACACTAAAAATCAAAAAAAGATTCTTTCATTACTTCGTTATCCAGCTAGGCAATGAAGTATACATGAAGCTAAGAAAAGAGGCTGATATTTGGCAGGGCTTGTATGACTTCTATCTAGTAGAGGACAGCCAACTGAAAGAGGCTGACCAGCTAGCAGATAACCTTGTAGCCTTGATGGGGCAACACCAACTATCCATCACCAAAGAGCCTAGGCTATACAAGCATGCACTAACGCATAGGAAGCTGTATGTTTATTTTTTTTATGTCCAAGCTACCGCTCGATTTGTACAAGAAGCAACACCGATGCTGAATAGGATGCATATTCGTGCTTTTTCCTTAGCAGCAACCAAGGCTTTGCCTAAGTCTAGGCTGATTAGTAATTTTCTGGAAGAAAAATTTTATGTTTATTTTCAGCGCATAAATATTTAAACCCGTCAACACCGTTCATATGTCAGGCGTTAATCGAATTATTTTGTTGGGCAACTTGGGCAAGGATCCTGAAGTTAAGCATCTAGAAAATGGTAGAGCCCGTACTACCTTCACGTTAGCTACCAATGAGAGTTATAAGAACAAAGAGGGAGAAAAAGTCACGAATACAGAGTGGCACAATGTGGTACTCTGGACGCCATTGGCAGAGATTGCTGCACAATACTTAAGTAAGGGAAGGCAAGTTTATATTGAGGGCAGGATAACTACACGCTCCTATGTAGATAAAGAAGGACAAACCAAATACGTCACAGAGATAGTAGGGCAAAATATGGTTTTACTAGGGAGTAAGGGGGAAGGAGCATCAGCTATCGAGAGTGCGGGAGCTACACAACACCCGGACACTGCAACAGATGAACCTTCAGACGGGCTTCCATTTTAAAATCCGCCGTGGTTATCTCCCATGCAGGCTATTAGTGTCATGAATGCCAGCATACCATGAGGCGTCGTGTAGACTCAAGCCATCCAGCAGAGCTGCAAAAAACATGAGTGGAAGTAATGTAGGGTCTGGGCCTGAAGGAATACGCTAAAGAAGAGGGGTCGCTTTTACCCCCTTTCTTAAAACTATAGCAACTATCCATGCTTTGATAGACCTATACAAGTCAGGATTTTGCCTATTTAATGGATTAATCTTGCTGCTCCTTCTGTTAGGTTCTGCCCTTATCTCAGGTGCTGAGGCAGCTTTCTTCTCGCTCACTCATCAGCAGATCGCCCAGTGTAGAAGTAGCCAGATAACGCAAGACAGCCAAGTCTTGGAAGTTCTGAAAACCCCTATACGACTGCTGGCCACCGTCCTCATCCTCAATAATCTGGTTAATGTGGCCTTTGTCATGCTTTCTCCGCACTTGCTGTGGCAAATCTGGGGCATACGCAATGTACATGGTTTAGCATTGCTGGCCTACACGCTTATCTCTACTACGGTCATTGTTTTGTTTGGGGAGATTATGCCCAAAACTTATGCTAGCCAGCACAATCTGTGGGCTGCCCGGCAG
This sequence comes from Bacteroidota bacterium, assembly GCA_039029235.1. GTDB lineage: Bacteria > Bacteroidota > Bacteroidia > Cytophagales > Amoebophilaceae > JBCBRR01. The sequence continues at coordinate 16,177 of JBCCGO010000001.1, forward strand.
ACTGCGAGACTACTCAGTGGGGCCATGCTGGTTTTGCAACCTCTTGCTAGCGTGTTAATGCGTCTTAATAAGCTTTTTGGGCAGGATTATCTGCAGGAACCCTATGATTTGTCTGCCGATCAGCTCAATAGAGCTGTAGAGATTGCTGCAGCCCGGGAAGCTTCTTCAGGAGAAAAAGCAGCCTTAAAAGGTGTGGTGCATTTTACAACCCTAATAGCTAGACAAATCATGCAGCCCCGTACAGAAATTACTGCCATAGATATGGGCCTAAACTTCCAAAAGCTGATAGATACGATCAATAAGTCAGGTTATTCGCGCTTCCCTGTATACCAAGAAACCATAGACCAGATAACAGGCTTTCTCTACGCCAAAGACGTATTGCCTTATCTAGACGAAAGCAAGCATTTCTTGTGGCAATCGCTACTGCGTAAATGTCTGGCTGTACCTGAAAATAAAAAGTTAGATGCTCTACTACTCGAATTTCAAAAAGATAAGGTACACATGGCTATTGTAGTAGATGAGTACGGAGGTACCTCAGGGCTGGTCACTATGGAGGATGTGCTGGAAGAAATTATCGGAGAGATTACTGATGAGTTTGACCAAGATGAGGAAGTAATGTACAGACAGCTTGGCAGTGATACTTTCGAGTTTCAGGGCAAGGTGTTGCTACATGATTTCTGCAAAGTTATTAATGTAAATCCTACTGTGTTCGAAACAATCAAAGGAAAAAGTGAGTCACTGGGCGGACTTTTGTTAGAAGTTCATGGCCGGCTGCCTCGCGCTGGCGAAAAGGTTCGTTACAAGCAGTTCGCATTTACGGTGCTAGCAGTGGATGCACGCAAAATCAAAGAAGTAAGCGTACATATCGAGCATAAGCCAAGAGAACACGTAGCCAAATTAGCAGAAGCTTAAGAAGTTACACCAGGTTCCCACAAAAGCTAGCCGTTATGCTCAGGTTCCGGGTAAATTCGTAAATTCACGCCAAATACAGCTAGCATCCATTAGGTTCCCAATAAGTTTTGTAACTCCGTTTCAGCTATGATAGCTACTTTTTGCAGCTTCCCTGAAAGCAACGCCCGTAAACTCAAGCTCGCTTATGGAACAATTAAGATCTAACTTTAATAACCGATGAAGTTGTAGTCTTGAGCAACTTAACATTTAAACCATTTTTGAATCAACATTCGCCACAATAGGTCCACGAACTAGTTCACTTTGACTCTCTCAAGCAAATCGATAGCACCAACACCAATGAAAAGCTCAAAAAGCACCTCCCAAGATATTGCCCTCGAAGCATAACTGAAATAAGTTGCTACACTCCGAGTCAATGTAGAACATCAAAATATAATTCCTAACTTAGGGCGCATGAACAATCCTACACAGCAAAGTACCCTGCAGACGATCATAGCACATGCTAAGGAGTATGGTTTTATATACCCCGCTAGCGAGATTTACGAAGGGCTACAAGGAGTCTACGACTATGGGCCCTACGGAGCTGCCCTCAAACGCAATGTGCAGAACCTGTGGTGGCAGAGTATGACCCAGGCGTACACTAACGTTGTCGGTATGGACACAGCCATCCTGATGCACCCCCGTACATGGCAGGCTTCTGGACATGTAGATAACTTTGAGGACCTGCTAGTAGATAACAAGGACTCCCAAAAAAGATATCGTGTAGACCAGCTCATAGAAGCACAGGCCCATGCCCTAGCGACTCAGGGGCAAGCATCCATCGCCCAAGCGCTGCTAGCCAGTATGCACCAGTTGCTGCAGACGCAAGACCTGGCTGGACTACACAAGCTACTTGTAGCAGCGAAAGTTCAATGCCCTGTCTCGCATACGAGTAACTGGACAGCAGTACGGCGATTCAACTTGATGTTTGCTACCAAAGCAGGTTCTCAAGAAGAGGAAACCAATACCCTCTACCTGAGGCCTGAAACAGCGCAAGGCATCTTTGTCAACTTCCTGAATGTACAAAAAACAGCGCGTATGAAGGTGCCTTTTGGAATTGCACAGATTGGCAAGGCTTTTCGCAATGAAATTGTGGCTAGGCAGTTCATTTTCCGGATGCGTGAGTTTGAGCAGATGGAGCTACAGTTCTTTATCCAGCCAGGCAAAGAGGCACACTGGTTCGCCTACTGGCAGCAATCTCGGTGGCAGTGGTACCGGTCCCTAGGCATTCCTGAGGAAAAGCTGCAGCTACAGCCCCATCACCAGCTAGCTCACTATGCCCAGGCAGCGACCGACATTGCATATGCCTTCCCTTTCGGATACAAGGAAGTAGAGGGCATCCATGCAAGGGGCAATTTTGATTTGAAAAATCATACAACACAGTCTCAGAAGAAGCTGCAGTACTTTGACCCAGAGCTGCGCCAAAGCTATATCCCACATGTGATCGAGACGTCCCTGGGTTGTGACCGGCTGATTTTGCTGCTGCTCTGTGAGTCCTTTACCCAAGAGCAAGACCAGCGCAAGACACGTACTTACTTGCGGTTCCACCCAGCACTCGCCCCCATCAAAGCAGCAATTTTGCCCTTGGTAAAAAAAGATGGCCTTCCGGCTAAAGCTCAGCAGCTTCTTAGAGCCCTCCAATATGATCTGCCCCTGATCTATGAAGAGGCGCAGTCTATTGGTAGGCGCTATACCAGGCAAGACCTCATTGGTACACCCTACTGCATTACCATAGACCACCAAACGTTAGAAGATGATACCATTACACTTCGCGTACGCGATACTACCCAGCAACAACGCATGCCTATCAGTTCCCTCAAGAGCTATCTCTTGGAGCAAGTAAGTTTCAAAACGATCCTGAGCCAGCTACAGCAGAAAGTGTAGCACAAGCCAAGCTGACCATGGCAATTAACGTTAAACTTGGGGAATTAGCTCAGTTGGCTAGAGCGTCTCAATGGCATTGAGAAGGCCGGGGGTTCAAGTCCCCCATTCTCCACACTAACCAGCAACAAAACCTGAGCCATGACAGACATACAGCAGATGCTCACTTTCCTAGCTCAGCTGCAGGAAAATAACCACAAAGCCTGGATGGATGCAAACAAAGCCACTTACCAGCAAGCCAGACGCACCTTGCTGGTCATCGCCGAGCACTTAATCAAAAGCATGGGGCCCCTAGACACAGACATAGCATCGCTAACTCCACAAAGCTGTATTTTTCGAATCAACCGAGATATCCGTTTTAGCAAGGATAAAGCACCATACAAGCCTAACATGGGCATTTACTTGGCCAAGGGAGGCCGGCATAGTGGCTACGCCGGATATTACTTGCATATAGAGCCACACAATCGATCTTTTATAGGTGGAGGCTTGTACCAGCCTGAACCATCAGCGCTCAAGCACATTCGACAAGAAATTGATTACCAAGCAGCAGATTTAGACCATATCTTGGCTAAGCCACGATTCAAAGCACTATTTGGGACCCTACAAGGAGAGAAACTACAGAGGCCGCCAAAAGGCTACAGCTATGATCACCCCCAGCTAGCCTTATTAAAGCTGAAGTCCCTTACTGTCATCCATCCTATCAAAGACCAGGTAGCCACACAAGCCAAATTCTTGTCCTACACACTCGAAGTTTTCCAAGCCATCGTTCCGCTGGTTCGGTTTCTCAACACAGCCTTGGATGATTAAGCCTAGCCCCTAGCTAAGCGGCACGTATCTGGAAATATTTTTCTGACAACTGCTTACCAGGCAAGTAGTTGTAGTAGCTCTCCAGCATACGTCCCGAGCAGAACGGCATAGCGGGTACCGTACCACTCTTCCGCCACCCACCATTGCTGAGGCATGATGGCAAATGTCCTCGCTACGTTGCTTGCCAACGCACCACCCCTTTGCTTGCAATGCCGCTAAGGAGGAGCATGTAGGGTACCTACCAGCGCAATCTCCTGGCGCTAAACTCATTCAGGGTCCCTGTGGAGCAAGCGAACCTAGTCGTGTGGTTCACGCTTTGGCAGCAGCTCAGGCTCCGGGGGTCAAGAGTACGGGCATGATCAATAGCAGGATATCTTCTTGCGCTGCTTGCTCTTGGGGCAGTATGAGTGCCGCCCTACTAGGCTCTGAGAGCTGCATGATTACTTCCTTGGTATCAAGGCTATTGAGCAGTTCCATAAGCAACTTGGCATTAAACCCAATGGTTAAACCCTGCCCTGTATAGTCACACGCTAGCTTCTCGTGAGCTTTGTTAGAGAAGTCTAAGTCTTCTGCCAACAGCTGCAGTGTATTTTCGCCCAAGGCCAGCCTGATCTGGTGGGTAGTTCTATTAGCATAAACAGCGGTACGTTTCAGAGAACTTAGCAAAGACGCCCGGTTCACTGCGAGCTGGTTAGGATTGTTGTGGGGGATAACGTTTTCATAATCAGGGTAGCGCTCGTCAATCAGCCTAGCTACCATACTAGTACCCGATAGCTGAAAGTGGACACTAGACTCACCAAAAGTTATACTGACCGCCGCTTGGTCACTAGAGAGCAACCCAGTGAGTAGCATTAAAGTCTTGCGCGGAATAATAAACGACTCCTGAGCAGCTACGCTGATATCTGTCCGTGTATAGCGGACCAGCCTATGGCCGTCAGTAGCCACAAAAGCAGCACTTGTTTCGCTGAAGCTCATATAAACGCCGTTCATGGCAGGCCGCAGCTCATCATGACTCGTAGCAATAATCGTCTGCTGGATAGCTTTTTTGAGCACCTGGGCAGGCATAGACACAGTAACACGGCCCGCCACAGTAACCACTTGGGGGAAGTCTGCAGCATTTTCTCCAGCCAGGCTATACTGGCCATTAGCTGCGTGGATCTCTATGCCGTAAGCATGCTCGTCAATAGCAAAAGTAATGGGCTGGTCGGGCAGATTCCGTAGCGTATCTAATAGGATGCGCGCTGGTATTGCAATTTTTACCTCCTCTTGGGCTTCTATAACCAGCTCTGTGATGATAGACGTCTGCAAATCTGAGGCAGTGACTTTGAGCTTGCCAACAGCTATTTCGAATAAAAAGTTCTCTAGAATAGGAACCACTGGATTATTGACAATAACGCCGCTCAGCGCTGCTAGCTGCTTATACAGCACCGAAGAAGATATGCTAAACGAAGCAGCGGATTTGCTAGGTGTATCAGAAGGTGTCATGAATGTTTCTGCCATAGGATTATAATTTTGACGCTACACAGTAGTATGTAACATGAAGATAAAGATAGTAAACCAAACGATATCCATCATAACCCAATGCTAGAGGTACCTAAGCCCCGCTCCAGCAAGCACCACCTCTCCTACATTAAAGTGTGCCAGCGAGCTTTACTTTGAAACCACCCTGCTCCCCTGCCAAAGCACCCATAAGGTCATTATATCGAATTGAGGCTACTTCACGCTTCCTGAGTTAGCAAAGGCAACACGTTGGGTCATAGAGGATGCTTCTCATACAGTAGCAACTAGCCCTCATACATCGTGAGATAGATTATCGCATCCATGAGCAGTCTCCAGTAGATACATTCCATGCCATCTATTGCACCGCATCACCACCTTCCAAGTATCCCCAGACTTCTCCCCACACTGGGCTAGTATGGATGCTAGCTAGATTTTCCTCATACGCGCTTATCGCTACTGATGAGTCTGGAGAGGGTTGCCATAATACTCCACTCATTCAGGCTTCGCAGCTCACTGACAAGGGCTATACTCATCCCTCCAGAGAGCACCTGGCGGGCTATCGGTTGCTTAGCTTGCTCCCTCCGGCCGAGAGCCATCCCTTTCTTCTCCCCAATGACCATCCACGCTTCTCCCCTTTGCCATACCCCTTAGCTTCAACATCCAATAACTTCTAGTATGCTACTCCCTAGCTGCCCAGTTATGACTTCATCCACAATTCATAGGCTTGCAGCTCTGCCTGACTCCAATAAGAACGATCTAAAGCCTCGTAGGCTCGCTTGACTATTGGATGCTTTACGGTCAGGAGCTTATAGTCCTTCGGAGATATCTCCTGAGCATACTTCAGATATTAACACCAGTAGTCCTAAGGGACTCTCGAGTACCTCCACGCTTTTTTAAGCTTCGGTAGCTCGATAAAGGTATCAAAGAGAACCCTTGTAACTCCCGCTCATGGGTGGACCTATTGACGACAGTATGGTCTGACTGATCCGGGGATATCAAAAAGTTGACAATGCCTAGGAAGATCACGCCCCTAAAATTTTCATCAAAATGCTCAGCGAGCGGTATACTAGCATATGTTCTTGCAGCGTGGTACTGGACTCGCTTCTCAAAGTCAGTCTTCTTGGCTACTTGCATGTCTATCTCTATGACGCACTCTCTCCCCAGCTCATCGCGACAGCGTACATCAACCCTACTCTCCTTCCTGGAAGCTATTTCTGGGGCCTGAGGACGTTCCAAAAAGGTTGCTTCTTTTTTTGCCCTATGTCTACGCCTATGCGGTCAGCACCTAAGAAGTCATTGAGCAAGTGGATTAGGATATCTTTGTTCTTTTCTTGGCCAAAAACTTGCCTGAAGGCAGAGCCATTCTTTAGATCTAGGGATTTACTGAGTACAAGGAATATATTTTGTATTTAAATTTTCAGCGGAGTTACCCAAGATATATCAACAGCAGCTACCTACTTTAGATTTGTCAGTGCAGAATTCAATACTACCGTTCTCCCATTAAGAGCCAAGCTTACTAGTAGGTATAGGAGCGTGATATATTTTTATATTTAGAAAAAAATTACGAAGTAAGTCAGCGTATTAAAGTCAGAAGGAGTCACGCTGGCACCCGTATGCTGGGCTACTCAAAACTTGGAAGGACAGGCCTTCAAAAATACTTAGGGTAAGCTAGTTAGTGATAGCTAAGCCTTTTAATCGAAACCAAGTATTCACATATTTACCCAGCTACACTATCTTGATTCGAACGTAAAAATAGGAAATACTATGAACCCCAAATCGTATATAGCGCTAGTGCTAATAACTATAGCAGTAGCTTGTAGTGCTAATGCCCATAATGAGCTAGCACAGTATATTATCAATAATAACACTGCTAAGTTCAGAACAACAATCAAAAAATTAGCTAAGAGGGAGCAGCTAAATTTGGCCAGTCCATGTGATGAATATAACAACACACTGCTACACCTAGCCGTTCAGAGAGGATCTCTAAGCTTTGTAAAAGCACTAATGAGGTATATAGACACTGACCTGGGCAACTATGTTTATTTACAGAACTGTGCAGGCTGGAATTCATTACAAGTAGCCGTACACACATGGGAGTTGGACTTATTGAAATATTTAATAACAAAAAAAGGAGGCATTGATAACGAGCGAGACAGAGAGCTACTAGATACTGCTGCTATAGTTGGTGACTTAGAGTGCGTAACGTACTTAGTAGAAGAATGTGGACTAGACGTAGGCCAAATAGATGATGAGGGAGGTACCCCACTGCATTACGCAGCGTCGGAGGGCAATCTATCCTGTATGCTGTATTTAATCGATAAAATAAAAGCAAAAGGCATGCCCGAGCTATTAAAACACCAAGGAGGTAGGTTTAATAATAGTCCTTTGCATTGTCTCATGGCAAGTAAGGAGAGAGAAGATGATCCAGAAAAATTTTGCCAAGTAGTTGAGGCACTGAAAGGCAATAAACCATTGCGAAACAGCAACCAGAAGACTCCCTTAGACCTAGCATTAAATAAGCCAAGCATAGAGATTAGTATCCTTTCCGATCACGATACTGTAACGAATGGAGGCACTTCAGAGGATAACAAATGCGCAAAAGCTTTGGAATAATCTTAGGCGCAGTTTTGCTTGCGTCCCTAGTGATACAGGACTCCAAAGGAGTAATTGATGTCATTGAGCTAAACATTCCGCGTGTTGATGCTGAACAAAGCACCGCAGATGAGACAGATGTAGTGCAATTAACAGATCTTAATAGTTTGCTTACAAGCCTCATAGCTAAGCGCGCTAATCAAAAAACAATTGCGTTAAAGTCTCTTGAATTTGATAGAGCCGAAAACAAAAAAATCGGGCCCGTAGGAGATACAGACTCTGAGCCAGAAAGTGGTCCTGGATTTTCCAAAATCGAAAATGCTAGCAACACTAGTAATATCTATGTGTTTGACCCACGCAGCCAAGGAGTGAGACGAAAAAAACGCAGGTCTAACTCTACAGTATTAAAAAAGGTAATTCAACCAGATACGAATAATTATGTAGCACAAGAGCAAGATGTAAAGCCTTGTATACTAGCTGAGCATGCTTTGGAAATACATAAAACGTATTCAGAGCGTAGCAGTGGGGCAACGACTGTATTGTGTTTTGCTTTGATGGGGGATCTGGGAAATAGTATCTATATCAAAAAATTTGCGACAAGTAATCAGGAGCTCCTAACCCAAGCGGCACGAGCTAAAGCACATGAGCTCGGTTATAAAGTGATTCGGAAACAACTATCCCATGCCGAAGGGGGAATGTTACAATTTTTGCAAGAAAGAGAAGCAAAGCACTACCAGTACTTGGTAAGCATGGGCTGCAGTAGGCTCCATTGTAAAGAATGTGATGTTATACTTAAATTAGCTTTGGGGATTAACTACCTAAAATTAACTGCAGCAATTGATCAGAGTGATAATGACAACATAAAGGTAGGAGAGGATGCTGTTAGTAATCAAGCGTACAAAAAATTCTTTATACTCGGTGCCTTGCAAAACTTAATTAAAAAGCTTGCCGGAGTTGGGATCACTATAGAGGGGACACATTTTACCAGTGCAAGTTCTGCCTCTCGACTATCAGTGATTGAAGATAAATATGGCAGTTAGTGAGCGTAAAGCATAATCATTACAATTATTCCAAGGTAACTGGGATGGTACTAATGTGACGTAGCCCCAGCTGGTTATCCAAGCTGTATTCACCAACAAAACAGCAACGATCATGACATACGGCGAACAACTAAGGCAAGAAGGTAGACAAGAAGGAATGCAGGCCAGAAATTGGGAAATAGCCAGGACGATGCTTCACAACCTACATCTAGGCGTAGATGTAGTCCAGCAAGCCACTGGGCTGAGCAAGCAAGAGCTAGCTAGCCTGTAGTCGCACAAACCAAGCAGTCACAGCAAGCCAGGGAGGTGGCATGACCGCCTTCCTGGCTATCGTTCTCATGTATCTTCTCACCAACATCTCCTAACCCTTCTCTCCCTCCCCCCTCGGCCTGGAGCCCACCTTCCAGGCCCCCCCAGACCTCCCCCTATGCGCAGCTAAAGTTGCTGCGAGGTGGGCAGTCCCTTACGCCGTCTTCCGGGTAAAATTGCAACTCTGCAAAATGTAAAAAATAATTAGTGATATGAACCCTATGAAGGCCCCATTTACACACTTTTTGCGACACTACCTCCAGCAATACAAATTGGAACCTCCTCACCCCTCTTGTATTTATTGTGCTAAAGAAACCTCCCCTTTGCTGTTCGTAAGTATTTTTCGAACCTTTTTTATATTCAGTAGCTTAGCGTATAAATTTGATGAGCCTTATAGGTCGCGATAGCCTCCGCCGGCCACGCGCTCTAGCTAACCATTTGAGATATCTACTTGCTGCTAGCCTGGCTCAAACATACCATTCGGAATCACTTTGGCTTCTCGAAAGCAGAAACCTACGGCGTGCTGCTGCTGACATGCCTGATGATAACCTTCCTGACCTTGCCCCAAGTAGTCCGGTGGTACTACAATGAGCACTACACCACCCACCATGCGCCTGATGTAGCCTTGTTAGAAAGTACCCTAGCCCTACTAGAGCAGCAGCACACTATACAACCCTCACCCCCCAAACAGCCAGCACAGCATAACACCCCTATAGAGCCAGATGGGCTTAGTAGAACCAGGCCATGTACCCCTGAAAATATCCAGCCCTTTAACGCCAACACAGCAACCGCCAGCCAGCTTCAGCAGCTCCCAGGAATCGGGCCCGTGCTAGCTGCCAGAATCATTAAATACAGAAATAAATTAGGCGGCTTCGTCAGTAACACCCAGTACCAAGAAGTCTATGGCTTAGGCTCCTCGCTCCTAAAGAACCTAGCCAAGCACACGTACATCCTACCTGAGTTTCGGCCTAGACAGCTCCATATCAATACCGATGACTTCAAAACCCTCCTGGCCCATCCTTACCTAAGCTATGAGCAAGTACAGCGCATCATACATTACCGATCGCAACACGGTCAGTTTCGTACTATGGCAGCATTAACAACGGCAGCACTGCTGGATGAGGCTACCTCGGAGCGCATACAGCCCTACATAGCTCTAGACTAGTTAAGTCAGCAACACGCTTCCCTCAGCTAGCCAGTGCTCCAAAGCACTATCCCCGATGCTGAGAAAACTCACTGCGAACCCCAGCGTCCTTGGTACAGTACACAATATTTATTAGATTTGTAGCATCCCATCCAATACCAAGAACTGGGAGCAGCTACAGATCTAAAATTTTATCCCAACGCCAACGATTGATGCTTGGAATTATCGGTAAAAAAGTCGGTATGACAACCCTCTACGACCCCCAAGGTCGTAGCATCCCCTGCACGGTAGTGACTGGCGGACCTTGTGTAGTCACACAAATAAAGAACCTAGCAAAAGATGGCTACCAGGCTGTGCAGCTAGGCTATGACCAGCGGAAAAAGAAAAATACCCCCAGATCCCTTATCGGCCACTTCAGCAAAGCCAACGCAGCACCTCAGAAAAAACTGGTAGAATTCAAAAAATTTAGCGAGGAGCTAGGCAAAGAAGTGCAACTGGGCCAGACTATCCGGATAGAAGACATCTTCGTAGCAGGAGACTATATAGATGCCATAGGTACCGCCAAAGGGAAAGGCTTCCAGGGGGTAGTAAAAAGACATGGCTTTAGCGGCGTAGGAGAGCAAACACATGGCCAGCATAACAGACAGAGAGCCCCTGGATCTATTGGAGCCTCCTCGTTTCCTTCGCGCGTTTTTAGAGGCACGAAAATGGCTGGCAGGACAGGAGGCCATCGCGTCAAGATAGCAAACCTACAAGTGCTGAAAATAGTACCCGAAGAGAACCTACTGGTAGTAAGCGGTGCTATTCCTGGCCAAAAAAATGCTTACATCATCCTAGAGAAGTAATCCATGGAGCTACCCATCCTACAATATACAGGAGCAGATACTGGCCGCAAAACCAAGCTAGCTGACGGAATTTTTGGCATTACGCCTAATGACCATGCCATTTACCTAGCCGTCAAGCATATCCTAGCCAACAAAAGACAAGGCACACACAAGGCCAAAGCAAGGGGAGAGATCGCTGGCTCCAACCGGAAAATCAAAAAACAAAAAGGAACCGGAACTGCCCGTGCTGGTAGCATCAAATCGCCCGTGTTTAAAGGCGGAGGACGAGTATTCGGTCCTAGTCCCCGAGACTATGGGTTCAAACTCAATAAGAAACTTAAGCGACTAGCCAGAAAATCTGCCCTTAGCTATCAAGCAAAAGCACAAAACATTATCGTTCTAGAAAACTTCTCCTTTGAAACCCCCCAAACCAAACACTATCACCGCATGCTGCGTCACCTAGCCCTAGCAGACCAGCGCACCTTGCTCATCCTGCCAAATACCGATAAAAACATCTTACTAGCCAGTAGAAACCTGCACCAGACAGCCGTTACCCTGGCAGCACAAGTCAATACCTACGACCTGCTCAAAGTCCAAAAATTGCTCATCAGCGAGCCCGCCCTAGCACACCTAACCCAAAGCCTTAGCTAGCCATGAATATTTTGAAACAACCTTTGGTAACCAAAAAATTATCAGACATGAACAGCGAAAATGTCTATGGCCTGATCGTTGATAACAAGGCGAACAAAATCGAAATCAAAAAAATCGTAGAGCAGCTGTACGGCGTTACCGTAGTCCAGGTCAATACCATACGCTGTGCAGGAAAAAACAAGACGCGGTACACAAAAAGAGGCCTGCGCCAAAACAAGCAAGCTGCGTACAAAAAAGCACTCATTACCATAAAAGCTGGAGATGTGATCGACTTCTATAGCCATGTTTGACGCACCCTAAGCCCACGACCCAAGCAACTACCCCATAAATCATGCCAGTAAAAAAACTCAACCCACGTACAGCAGGACAGCGCTTCAGAGTCGCCCCTGTATTCACCAGCCTTACCAGAGTCAAGCCCGAGAAGACGCTCCTAATATCCACGAAGCGTACAGGAGGCAGAAACAATACAGGTAAGATGACCATGCGCTACATAGGCGGAGGACACAAGAAACGCATACGTATCATCGACTTTAAGCGAAAAAAATACAACATACCCGCCATAGTAAAGTCCATCGAGTATGATCCGATGCGTACAGCCTACATTGCCCTACTCCACTACCTAGATGGGGCCAAGGCTTACATCCTAGCCCCCGAAGGCCTAAAAATAGGCCAGAAAGTCCTAGCAGGAGAAGGAGAGGCCGTAGCCCCCGAAGTCGGTAACGCCTTGCCCCTAAAAGCTATGCCCACAGGGACGATCGTGCATAACATAGAGCTACAGCCAGGCAGAGGAGGAGCCATGGCCAGGAGCGCTGGAGCCTATGCACAGTTACTTGCCAAAGAAGGAAAATATGTAACCCTCAGGCTGCCCTCGGGCGAGACAAGGATGGTACTCGGCATATGTATGGCTACCGCAGGTGCAGTCTCCAATAGCCAGCATGTAAGTACAGCTATAGGCAAGGCAGGCAGAAACAGGTGGCTAGGAAGAAGGCCCAGGGTGAGAGGCGTCGCCATGAACCCTGTAGACCATCCTATGGGAGGAGGCGAAGGTAAAGCTTCGGGTGGTCATCCCCGATCTAGAACCGGGTTATATGCCAAAGGCCAAAAGACAAGAAATAAAAAGAAGCATACCCAACGACTCATCATAAGTAAAAGAAAAAAATAATGGCCAGATCTATCAAAAAAGGCCCCTATATTGCACATCATCTACAAAAAAAAGTAGACCAGTTAAACAACACAGGAAGCAAAGATACCATCAAAACCTGGGCTAGAAGCTCCACCATTACCCCTGATTTTGTAGGTCACACACTAGCTGTGCACAACGGCAATAAATTTATCCCCGTGTTCGTCACAGAAAATATGGTCGGACATAAACTAGGCGAGTTTGCTCCTACCAGAACCTTCAAGGGGCATACCACTAAGAAAAGCAAAGACAAGAAATAGCCATGGAGGCAGTAGCCAAATTAAAAAAATCGCCCATTGCTCCCCGAAAAATGCGGCTCGTGGCAGACCTCATCAGAGGCCTCAGCGTTAGCCAGGCATTTGTCCTCCTAAAACACGAGCCTAAAAAGTGTGCTATACACTTAGAAAAACTACTGCTGGCTGCCATAGCTAGCTGGCATGATAAAAACCAGGGGCTAGCACTAGCACCACAAGACCTGTATATCAAAACCATTCAGGTAGACAGTGCTGGCATGCTCAAACGCCTAAAACCAGCCCCAAAAGGCAGAGCACATAACATCAGAAAACGGTACAACCACGTTACCCTGGTAGTAGCTAGCCTCGCAAGACTAGCACCGATAAATACCGAAGAAACAATCGAAACACAACCCAAAAAATTAGCACTAGCAACCGATGGGACAGAAAGCTAATCCACTCAGCCTGCGGCTTGGATATATCAGAGGTTGGGAATCAAACTGGTTCTCGACAAAGAAAAGCTATGCAGCCAAGCTCCTAGAAGACCATAAAATCAGGAACTACCTCTGGGCCAGGGTAGCCAAAGCGAGCACCTCCAGCATCGTCATAGAACGAATCCTCAAACGAATTACCATCAACATACACACAGCTAGGCCTGGAGCAATTATTGGTAAAGGTGGTACAGAAGTAGAACAAATAAAAGAAGAGCTAAAAAAGCTGACAGGAAAAGAAGTACAGATCAATGTGCTAGAAATCAAGAAGCCCGAGCTAGATGCTAAGCTAGTCGCTGACTCTATAGCGCAACAGTTGCAGGCCAGAGTTTCCTACAAAAGAGCCGTAAGACAAGCACTGACTGCTACCACGCGTGTCGGGGCGCAGGGGGTAAAAATACAATTGTCTGGTAGGTTAGGCGGGGCAGAAATAGCTAGAAGCGAGCAATATAAAGAAGGTAGAATACCCCTACACACCCTCCGAGCCGCCATCGACTACGCAGTTGCAGAAGCCAAAACGATCTACGGGAAAATAGGGACCAAAGTCTGGATATTTAAAGGCGAGATATACCAAAAGCCTGACTTAGCCCCCATTTCAGTATCAAAAGCTACTGAAATGCAAAATTCCTCAAGAAGCGCCACAAGAAGTCAGCAAAAATCTAGACGATCAACCCCAGCAGCTAGCAATACATAAATTACGTAACGATGCTACAACCCAAGCGAACACGATATAGAAAAGTACAGAAAGGACGCGTCAAAGGACTAGCGTGCAGAGGTAGCTCACTGGCATTTGGTACCTTTGGACTCAAAGCGTTAGAACCCGCCTGGATCACGGCTAGACAAATAGAAGCTACCCGTATCGCCATGACCAGGGCTATCAAAAGACAAGGACAGGTCTGGATCAGAATCTTTCCAGACAAGCCCATAACCAAAAAGCCGGCCGAAGTCAGGATGGGCAAAGGGAAAGGCACACCAGAATATTGGGCAGCTGTCGTAAAGCCCGGCAGAGTACTCTTTGAAATAGAAGGTGTAGACAATGCCCTAGCCCAAGAAGCCATGCGTCTAGCTACGCACAAGCTGCCTATAAAGACCAAATTTATAGTACGTAAAGACCATACCAGCGACCAGTAAAGATGAAATACCAAGAAATTAGCATGCTATCGCCTACAGCACTCAAAGAGCATATAGCTACCCAAGCAGCAAACCTGCGGAAGCTGCGATTCGCTCATGCCATCTCCCCCATTGAAAGCCCCATGAGCATGCAGCGTACCAAGAAAATTATAGCCCGGCTCAAGACGGCACAAAGAGCCCAACAACTGCAGCTAGAACGTAGAAAATATACCCATGCTCAGAAATAGTAGAAAAGAAAGAATAGGCCGAGTAATAAGCAATAAATGCGACAAAACCATCACCGTTATGGTAGAGCGCCGGATCAAGCATCCCCTTTACGGCAAGTTTATCAGCAAGTCCACCAAATTCATGGCACATGACGAGCAAAATGCCTGCAACCCAGGCGACGCTGTCAAGATCATGGAGACCCGGCCTCTGAGTAAGAAAAAAAGGTGGAGATTAGTAACAATCCTCGAGAAAGCTAAATAGCCAGTCATGATACAGCAAGAGTCTAGACTTAATGTTGCCGACAATAGCGGAGCCAAAGAAGTACTCTGTATTCGTGTACTAGGAGGTACTGGTAAAAAATACGCCAGTATCGGTGACCAGATTGTGGTCAGCGTAAAATCAGCCCATCCTGCCGGTAGCCTGAAAAAAGGTACAGTCTCAAGAGCAGTAGTTGTCCGGACCAGAAAAGAAGTAAGAAGAAAAGACGGATCCTACATTCGCTTTGAAGACAACGCCGCCGTTTTACTGAACAGCAACGGAGAGCTTCGTGGCACACGGATCTCAGGCCCAGTAGCCAGAGAACTCCGCGAAAAAAAATTCATGAAAGTAGTATCCCTAGCCCCCGAAGTACTATAGATTATGCGTAAAAAAAGCCACCTGACATCCAAATTGCACATTAAAAAAGGCGACATGGTCAAAGTGCTATCAGGCAACCACCGCAACAAGCGAGGAAAGGTTCTCCAGGTATTTCCAAGAAACTATCAAGCCATCGTAGCGGGAGTAGCCATTGTCCATAAACACAGGAAGCCCTCAGCCCAGCGCCCGCAGGGCAGTATAGAGAAAAAAGAAGCCCCCATACACCTCAGCAAGCTCATGCTGGTAGACCCAGCCACTGGCCACGCTACCCGGGTAGGCAGGAAACACAACAAAGATGGTAAGCTACAAAGGTACGCTAAAAAGACCAGCCAATTCATCCAAGAATGACTAGACCCAGACTACAAGAAAAATATCTCCGAGAGATTATCCCTACCCTCAAACAACAACTGAGCTACAAGTCAGTTATGCAGGTGCCGAAGCTACAGAAAATATGCCTCAACCAAGGCATAGGCGCTGCTGTGACCGATAAAAACCTGATAGACATAGCCATCGAAGAACTAACAGCCATCACAGGCCAGCGAGCTGTACCAACTAGAGCCAAAAAAGCTATCTCCAACTTTAAGCTGAGAGAAAACATGCCCATCGGGGCCACAGTCACCCTGCGCAGCAAACGAATGTATGAATTCCTAGATCGGCTTGTTACCGTAGCATTGCCTCGTGTAAGAGACTTTAGAGGAGTCAGCGAAAAAAGTTTTGACGGAAGGGGTAACTATACGCTAGGAATCAAGGAACAGATCATTTTTCCTGAAATTACCGTAGATAAAGTAAACAAATTAATCGGCATGAGTATTATCTTTGTAACCAGTGCCAAAACCAATCAAGAGGCCTACCAGTTGTTAAAAGCACTGGGGATGCCCTTTAGGAGCTAATAATTAACAAAATCTGTGGCAAAAAAAGCAGTCAGAGTACGCGATCTAAAACGACGAAAACTCGTTCAGCGCTATGCAGCTAAGCGGGCTGAGCTCAAAGCCCAAGGAGACTATACAGCCCTAGACAGGCTGCCCAAAAATGCCTCTCCTGTACGACTACGCAATAGGTGCCAAGCTACCGGAAGGCCCAGGGGGTACATGCGCAAGTTTGGCATCTCAAGAATCACTTTCAGAGCATGGGCCGCCGCAGGTAGGATACCAGGAGTAGAGAAAGCTAGCTGGTAACATATAAGTTAAGATAGCCCCGTAAAGTATCCTCCGCCAGGAAGCAAGCACATACACTATGAATACAGATCCCATAGCTGATTACTTGACAAGAATCAGAAATGCCATCCAAGCTAGGCATAAGATCGTAGAAATACCTGCCTCAGGCATCAAGAAAGATATTACCAAAGTCTTGCACGACAAAGGATACATCAGCAAGTACAAGGTGGATAAACAGGCAGGAATCCAAGGCATAATCAGCATTAGGCTGAAATACAACCTAAGCACCAAAGCCTCAGCCATCACGCAGCTGACAAGAATAAGTAAGCCCGGCCTGCGGAAGTATGCCCAAGCCAACGCACTGCCCAGTGTGATCAATGGCCTGGGGATAGCCATCTTATCTACCTCCCAAGGCGTATTGAGCGATAAAGAAGCTAGGAAGATGAAAATAGGTGGAGAAGTATTGTGCTACATTTATTAAGATACCATGCGTCATGTCAAGAATAGGAAATCAGCCCATTAAACTACCAGTAGGTACCACACTAGCAAGGCGTGAGGAAAATGTAATATACATCCACGGACCCAAAGGAGCACTCACACAGTATATAGACCCTACCATTACCGTAACAGTAGATAAAAACCACATAACCCTAACCAGAAGGACCGATCAAAAACCCCACAAAGCACTCCATGGTCTCTACAGGGCACTCATCGCCAATATGGTCATCGGAGTCAGTGAGGGATTTAAAAAAACCTTAGAACTCATAGGTGTAGGCTATAAAGCCAGTGCACAAAACAATGTACTAGAGCTTAACTTAGGATACGCTCACACCATCTATTTTGTCGTTCCGCCCGAGATCACTGTACAAACCGAAACAACGAAGGGGAAGAGCCCACTCGTACACTTAGCAGGAATAGACAAACAATTAGTAGGGCAAGTAGCAGCCAAGCTCAGGGCACTCCGCAAGGTAGAGCCCTACAAAGGCAAAGGAATCAGGTTCTTAGGCGAGAAAGTCAGACGTAAAGCAGGTAAAACCACCACCAAGTAGGTTAAAAAGATGGCCATCAGAAATTCCAAAACTTCCAGGAGGCTCAGAATCAGGCAGCGCATTAGGAAGCATCTGCAGGGCACAGCAGCCAGGCCTAGGCTTTCGGTATACAAAAGCAATAAGGCCATCTATACACAGCTGATCAATGACGAGCAAGGCCATACCCTAGCGGCAAGCTCTTCAAGAACAGGAAGCTTACAAGAAGGTACGAGGATTGATAAAGCTAGAAAAGTAGGAGAAGACTTAGCAACCAAAGCACTGGCCAGAGACATTCATACCATTGTATTTGATCGATCAGGCTATCTCTACCATGGCCAAGTAAAAGCATTGGCCGAAGGTGCTAGGGCCAAAGGCCTCCAATTCTAAATAAGTATGGTGCAGCGGAGAAAAATCATGAAAATAAGCGAGCTTAACTTAGAAGAGAAGCTCGTCGCCATCAACAGAGTAACCAAGGTAGTTAAGGGAGGGCGTAACTTTAGGTTCTCAGCAGTGGTAGTAGTAGGGAACCGCCAAGGCGTAGCGGGGTACGGCCTAGGCAAAGCCCAAGAAGCTACGAGTGCCATTGCCAAAGGTGCCGAAGATGCTAAGAAAAACCTGATTAAAGTGCCGATCTTACGAGGCACCATCCCCCACCAAGCTATCGGTAAGTTTGGAGGAGGACAAGTATTACTCAAGCCTGCTGCACCAGGTACAGGCATTATTGCAGGCGGTGGTGCACGCATAGCATTAGAGTTTGTGGGCATACAAAACGTCCTGGCCAAGTCAAAAGGGTCCTCTAACCCCCACAATACAGTGAAAGCAACCTTCCAGGCACTAAAGCAGCTGCGCGACCCACTAACCGTAGCAGCCCAGAGAGGGATCTCCCTAGATAAGGTATTTAATGGATAAGCATGACAAAGATCAGAATTACACAAGTCAAGAGCGCCATCAATCGACCCCAGCAGCAGAAGCTAACCGTCAAAGCTTTAAAGCTAGGGAAAATCAACAAAAGCGTTGACGTTGAGCTAACCCCCCCCATTCAAGGCATGATCCATCGTGTGAGTCACTTAGTTACAACAGAAGCCATATAACCATGCAGCTCCATACACTCCAACCTATTATAGGTGCGTTGAAACGAAGCAAAAGGATTGGCAGAGGCCAGGGATCTGGCAAAGGAGGTACCGCCACCAAGGGCCACAAAGGCGCTAAGTCTAGGTCAGGTTATAAAAGTAAACCAGGCTTTGAAGGTGGGCAGCTGCCCCTCCAAAAGCGTATACCAACTTATGGATTTAACAATCCTCATAGAGTTGCTTATAAGCCCATCAACCTGAGCATATTACAACAGCTGACAGAAAAATTACAATTAACCACCATCGATGCACAGGTACTTGCAGCAAATGGGCTAGTTAACAAACGTAGTCGATACAAAATTTTAGGTAGTGGCGTCCTAAAAGCCAGGATAACGGTTACCGCCCATGCCTTTTCAGCTCCTGCCATAGCAGCCATACAAAAACTCGGTGGGGAAGCCATTATACACAAACCGCATGCGTAAATTTTTTACTGCCATCAGGAATATCTTCGCTATTGAAGAGCTCAGAACGCGCATACTCAATACCATAAGATTTATACTAATCTTTCGTTTAGGGTCTTTCATTGCCCTGCCAGGCGTCGACGTAACCAAGCTAACAGGCGAAGTAAAAGGCATTTTTAGTTTGCTAGATGTTTTCTTAGGCGGCGCTTTTAGCCATGTATCCATTTTTGCCTTAGGGGTAATGCCTTACATTTCTGCCTCTATCGCAGTACAGCTCCTGACCGTAGCTGTTCCCTACTTCCAGAAACTTCAAAAAGAAGGGCCCGCTGGGAAAAAAAGATTGAACGAGCTTACCAAACTACTCACGATCTTCCTGGCCATCATTCAGACACTGAGCTACCTAACGGTGGCAGTTCCTGACGAAGTGATCGTGATCAACAAATTCCTCTTCTTTGTTACATCACTAGCTGTAATTCCTGCAGGAACCATGGCCTGCATGTGGATAGGAGACAGAATTACTGACCGAGGCCTAGGCAATGGCATTTCTATGCTCATCATGATCGGCATTATCTCTTCGCTGCCCGGTTCCCTTTACGAAGAGTTTGTGGCAAGAGGCACTCGCGGACTGCTCATATTCACCATTGAGCTCCTCATACTCTTCGCCATTGTGAGTAGCTTGGTGATGTTCACAAAAGCCACTAGAAGAATCCCCCTGCAATATGCCAAGCAAATGGTGGCTGGCAGCGCTTACGGCGGCCAGCGACAGTATATCCCACTTAAACTAAACACCACTGGCGTTATGCCTATTATTTTTGCCCAAATGCTGATGTTTCTTCCAGCCTTACTGACCAACCTATTAGCCGGCAAGAGCCCTATGACCGCCGGCATAGCCAAAATCTTTGCTGACTTTACCACATGGCAGTATAATGTAGTATTTGGCCTACTTATTGTAGCCTTTACCTACTTCTACACAGCGATTGCCATCAACCCCACCCAGATCGCTGATGACCTGAAGCGCAGCAGCGGCTTTATCCCAGGTGTTAGACCAGGCAAGCAAACCGCAGTATTGATTGATCAGATTCTGAGTAGAATAACACTGCCAGGTTCTTTATTTCTGGCAGTTATTGCTATATTGCCTGGAGTAGCCTACTTAGTAGGGATAAGCAGGTCTTTTAGCCGATTCTATGGCGGCACCTCGCTACTGATCATGGTAGGAGTAGTGTTAGATACACTACAACAAATAGAGAGCTACCTACTGGTTCATCACTATGATTACATGATAAAATCTGGTAACGTGCAGGAACAAACTCAGAACATGGTAGTAGCCTAAAATATGATCTTGGTAAAGGGGGAGCATGAGATAAGCCTGATCAGAGCAGCTGCCAATATCCTAAGCAAAACGCTTGGCTTAATGGCACAAGAGATTAAGCCAGGCGTAACAACAAAAAAACTTGATAGACTAGCCGAAGAGTTTATCAACGACCAGGGAGGTAAGCCTGCTTTCAAAGGGTTTGAAAAATTTCCGGCCTCGCTCTGTGCCTCTATCAATGAAGTGGCTGCACATGGCATCCCTACCCATCACCCCCTTCGGGAGGGAGACATCGTCGCCATAGACTGCGGGGTTACTTACCAGGGATTCTATAGTGACGCAGCTTTTACCTTTCCGGTAGGTATGGTAAGCCAGGAAGCGAGCAATCTCCTGCGTATAACAAAGGGGGCCTTGTACAAAGGCATAAAACAAGCTAGCGCAGGGAAACGAACAGGAGATATTGGACAAGCCATTCAAGAACATGCACACAAGCATGGATGCTCCGTAATCAGAATACTGGCAGGGCATGGGATTGGGAGAGATTTACACGAAGCCCCTGATATTCCTAATTATGGTAAGCAGGGCAGAGGTATAAAGCTCAAGCCTGGCATGGTGCTTGCCATAGAGCCCATGATTAACTTGGGGGGATCAGCAGTTGTGCAAGAGAGCGATGGATGGGCCATAAGAACGTTAGACAGAAAACTTTCCGCTCACTTTGAGCACACCATTGCGTTGCGTATACATAACACAGAAATTCTAACGACCTATCAGTATATAGAAGAAGCTTCCCAAACTTGATATGGCCAAGATACCCCCCATAGAGCAGGACGGCATTGCCGAGGTGGCCCTACCGAATGCAGAGTTTAAAGTACGATTAGCAAATGGCCACCTCGTTAGGGCACATATATCTGGTAAGATGCAAAAGTTTCATATTAAAATATTTCCTGGCGATAAAGTAAGACTAGAGCTAACGCCTTACGACTTGACCAAAGGGCGCATAGTTCACAGATACAAAGTCCCCCAATAACTCCAGCCTACTATGAAGGTAAAAGTATCCATCAAGAAACGCAGTAGCCAGTGTCAGTTTGTACGCAGAAAAGGCAGGCTCTATATCATTAACAAAATGAATCCCCGCTTTAAGCAAAGACAAAAATAAGCATGGCCAGAGTATTAGGAGTAGATATCCCCGACCAGAAGCGCAGCGAGGTTGCCCTTACCTATATTTTTGGTATTGGTCGTAATTTAGCGATCAAAATTTTAGCACAAGCAAATATTGATAAAGACAAACGAGTGGCTGACTGGTCTGAAGAAGAGTCCAAGCAGCTCAGAGCCATTATCAATGAGCAATACAAAGTAGAAGGGGCGCTGAGGTCAGAAATTCGTTTGAATATCAAAAGACTCATAGACATTAGGAGCTACAGAGGCAGGAGGCATGCCATCGGGCTGCCTGTCAGAGGCCAGCAGACCAAGAACAATGCCAGAACGCGCAAAGGCAAACGCAAGACCGTAGCAGGCAAGAAGAAAGTCAAGAAATAGTTCTTAAGCGCTCCAAGCAGCTTAAGACCCAGCGGCAAAAACATGGCAAAACCACAGAAAGACAAGCTAAGCAAGAAAAAAGTAAATGTTGGCCAAGTAGGGCAAGCACACATCAAAGCCACTTATAACAACATTATCATCTCCATGACAACCCAGGAGGGACAAGTAATTGCCTGGTCTTCTGCCGGTAAAATGGGCTTTAAAGGCTCCAAGAAGAATACGCCCTATGCAGCCCAAGTATCTGCCAGAGACTGTGCTAAAGTAGCCCATGACTTAGGGCTCCGAAAAATAGAAGTCTATGCCAAAGGAGCAGGCGTAGGCAGAGAGGCAGCCATCCGAACCATTCAAGACACTGGTATAGAAGTCACCACCATCAAGGACGTGACGCCCATACCGCACAATGGCTGTAGGCCACCTAAGCGTAGGAAACCGTAACCCCCATTAAGTAAAATAATAAACCCCCTTATGGCAAGATACATAGGCCCACGAACCAGGATATCTAGAAGATATAACGAACCCCTCTTTGGGCCAAGCAAGGCCCTGCAAAAGAAAAATTATCCCCCAGGCCAGCATGGGAAGCGAGGACGTAGAAAGAAATCAGCCTATGCCCTGCAGCTCATGGAGAAAGGCAAAGCCAAGTACATCTACGGCTTGCTAGAGAGACAGTTTGCCCATGTTTTCCGCAATGCTGCCAGAAAGAAAGGAATAACCGGCGAAATTCTGCTACAGCACCTAGAAGCACGCTTAGATAACACCGTCTATCGCCTAGGGATAGCCCCAACCAGAAGTGCAGCCAGACAGCTTGTATCGCACAAACATATCATGGTCAATAGCTCAGTAGTCAATATCCCTTCCTACACGCTAAAGGCGGGAGATATCATCGGATTGCGAAAAAAATCTCAATCCTTAAAAGCTGTTACAGTGCCCATAGCTGCGCATCACAAAAAATACCCTTGGCTAGCCTGGGATCACAAGCAGATGAGGGGTAAGCTCATAGCGTTACCCACAAGAGAAGAAATACCTGAGAAGATCAACGAGCAGAGTATTGTAGAGCTATACTCTAAATAATTTTTCAAGATCTCTTCATTTTTTAGTCGTACCGTCATAAAGAAAGACACAATGGCAACAATGATTTTCCCAAAACCTGAGCAAGTACTTGTAGAAAAAATAGACGATTATCGGAGCGTATTTACTCTAAAGCCCCTTAACAAAGGCTATGGAATAACGATTGGCAATACGCTACGGAGGATATTGTTATCCTCCATGGAAGGCTATGCCATCACCTCCGTGCGAGTACCTGGTGTACTGCATGAGTATGATACCATCGAAGGCGTTCGGGAAAACATGCAAGAAATAAGTAAAAACCTCCAAGAGGTTAGATTTAAGAAGATCGGAGACCACGTAAAAGATAAAGTACGCATCCCGATCAGCAAGAAGGAGATGCTTAGCGCCGGTGACATTGCCCAAGCAACCCCTTCATTTACAATCCCTAACCCCGAGCTAGTGATCTGCCATATGGACGAATCTGCCAGATTCGAGCTAGAAATTACCGTTGAGCACGGCAGAGACTATCGCAATGCCAGGGACCACGAGGCAGACAACGCAGTAAAAGGCCTAATCCCCATCAACGCTATTTTTACGCCTATTCGGAATGTGAAGTATGCCATAGAGAAAACAAGAGTAGTCCGCGAGACCGACTATGATTCATTGGTACTTGAGATCCAAACAGATGGCACTACCCAACCTGAGGAAGCACTTGAACGCGCTGCCAATATCCTCATAGAGCATTACACCTTCCTGGCTGCCAAGGATAACTTCGTAGAAGCTATTACCCCAGAGACACACGAAGTAGATGATAAATCTATATCCCAGAGACTTGCCTTGCTCAAGACGCCGATAGAAGACCTACAACTATCCACACGAGTCTATAATTGCCTCCAAAAAGTCAATGTCAGAACATTAGGCGAACTTGTACAGCTGACGGTTCCTACAATGGTTAAGTTCAAAAACTTTGGCCGAAAATCACTGAAAGAACTCCAGGCGTTAATAGCTAGCAAGGGCCTTGAGTTTAGTATGGATTTATCAGCATACGACGTGGCAGAGCGACCAAACTCATCCGAGCTAGGCACTGCTAGCATGACCTAAGCTACTAGCCAATATAATTCACTGCCCACCTATGAGACACGGAAAAAAATTTAATTTACTTGGCAGAAACGCAGCCCATAGAAAAGCGCTCTGGGCCAACCAAGCCAAATCACTGATCCTACACAAGCGGATCATGACCACAGTGGCCAAAGCCAAGGCACTAAGAAAGTTTGTAGAACCGTTGATCACCAAGGCTAGGCGAGATACCACGCACGCCAGGAGAGTTGTTTTCTCTTACCTCCAAGACAAGGAGCCAGTAAAAGTACTATTCAATGATATTGCCTATAAGATAGGAGCCCGGCCAGGAGGTTATACACGCATCATCAAGATGGGGACACGACCAGGCGATAATGCAGCCATGTGCATGATAGAGCTGGTAGATTATAACACACTGTACCAGCGCACCAAGCCTAGAGCAGCTAGAACCAGCAACGATAGCGACAACGAGACTTCTCAGGCAAGCAGGCCAGTCGTCCTCATAGACCCCGAAGAGAGCAGGTAAAGAGCCTTAGTAAGAGTAGCAAGGGCAGAAGTGTAAGCATTGAATCAGCACAGCCAATGAAACGAGCAAAGTAGAGCCATCTTAGAACGCTTGTTACTGACTAGCTGGTATCAAATAAGTGAAAATATAGACATCAGGCACATTTTTGTTCAAATTTTGGGCGAAATATAAATTATCCCTGCCAATTCACGAGCACCCCACCCCGCTGCCTGGGGGAACCTTTCAGCTGCCCCCAAACTTACCTGCCCGCAATGGAGTTGCTCGGAAGTTAACTATAGCTTCCTCCTATATGATTAGCAGCGAAGCTGTTCTGGGAATCTAGGAACTTGCTAAGTATGATAGCTGGCTTTGACGTGAAGTTAATATAAAACCACTCCTAGCAACCTGTAAAAACCTCTCTCTGCAGCCTGGAGGCATCTTCCAGGTGACTCCAGACTTTTCCTCCCCGTTCTGGAGTTATCTGGGAGTCGGCTAGATCCTCCTCGTACATGCTTAAAAGAGAAGTCGCTTTTAGGATCTAGGAACTTCCTAAGTATGATGGCTAGATTTGAGAAGAAGTTACAGCACTTACTCGGAAGATGCAAGTGCCTAGCAGTCCACAACTTCCAGCCTAAGTTCCTCACAGCAAGCCTAGCTGCGCGCAGGGGAGCCCAAAGGCTCTGAAGGGTGGGCGGAGGAGATCTGATTCCCTACCCTGCACAGCCTGGGGGTGACTTCCCTCCCAAAAACTGATCCAAATTAAGTGAGAATTTTATATACACTAAAACGAGACCAGTAAATGAAGGCATCTCACATCATATGGCTAACATTTGCTATCTTTACATTGCCCCCCTAAAGACCAACAACCATGAAGAAGCTACCTATTGGCATTCAAAGCATTTAAGAGAATACGTACCGAAGATTACATCTATGGCGACAAGACCCAGTTTGCCCTTGAGCTCATCGAAGGAGATGCTCCTCACTATTTCCTCGCTCGTCCCCGTCGCTTTGGCAAGTCCCTGTTCCTGAGTACTCTAAAAGAGATATTCAAAGGTAACAAAGTCCTCTTTGAAGGATGCCATATCGCTAAGAGCAGCTATAACTGGCAACCTTATCCTGTCTTGCATCTGAACCTAGTAGCCGTACTCAATGCAAATACCGAAAAGCTGGAAGCCAGTTTACAGAGAAGTATAGATGAACTAGCCGATGAGTATGAGATAGAAGTAGAAATCCCTTCAGCTCAGGAAGGCCTCCAAAAACTTATTAAATCCCTCGCTAGCAAGGGACGCGTGGCAGTGCTCATCGATGAGTATGACAAGCCTATTATTGACAACTTGCACAACTTAGCAGTGGCAGAAGACAACCGTAGGCTCCTGCAGGCTTTCTTCGGGGTGCTCAAAATCTTGATAAACACATCAAGTTCACCTTTATAACAGGGATCAGTAGGTTTTCTAAGGTCTCTCTTTTCTCCCAGGCCAATCACTTGAATGACATCAGCATGGACGCCAAGTATGCCGCTATGATGGGCTATACCCAAGAGGAGGTCGGACAGTACTTTGACAAGCACGTGCAGGCTACTAAACAAGATAGAAACCAGCAAGGGCAGCCATCGACTGAAGAAGAGGTCTTAGCAGAAATCAAGGCCTGGTACAATGGCTACCGCTTCTCAAGCGAGAAAATTTATGTCTACAATCCTTTCTCTACACTGAACTATCTTAGTAAAAAGAAGCCCAAGAGTTACTGGTATGCCACTGGCACACCTGCTTTCCTGTTACGTGAAATAAAGCAACGTCCCCAAGAAGCTGCCTCGTTAAGTCAAATGATCGCTACGCAAAGCAGGCTTTCCGATATCAGTGAAGTAGATACCCCCCCCTACCAGCCCTCATGTTTCAGACAGGATATCTCACTATTCAAGATTACAAAGTAGACTTGGATGCGTATCAGCTAGACTTTCCGAATAAAGAGGTCAGAGACGCCTTCTTTGGTTCTATGCTAGCAGCACTGGGAGAGCTTGACTCCTGGGTGGTCAATCGCTTGGCTAAGCAGCTCCAAGAAGCACTCAACGATCTAAATATAGCGTCCTTTGTCGCGATTATCAATGCCCAATTCGCCAAAATTCCTTATCATGCTGCTCAACATGCTAGGGCAGGGTCTATCAGGCGCTTTTCTTGATTTTTTTAGAGCTCTCAGGGATCAAGGCCCAAGGAGAGGTGGTCACTAACAAAGGACGTATTGATGTACTGTGTGAGCTAGAAGAAATGTTCTACATTTTTGAGCTCAAAGTGGAACAGGAGGCCGCGATCGCGATGGAGCAGGTCCTACGTCAGGAATACAGTCAAAGGTACAGGCAGCAAGGGAAAAAGATCGTAGTGATGGGTGTTAGCTTCTCTTCTACCACTCGTGATATTGCTCACTGGGCAAGGGAAGCTCCTGGATGAGCACGGAGCGTTGATCCGTAAACTAGCTCCTGCAGCTAAGCAGTAGGCCTTAGCCTTGCCTTTTGTTGCTCCGTTGACAGCCGATTACACTGATAGGGAAAATAGCTTTTTACACAGCCCCAGAGGGGGCTACTTGAAGATCATCACACGCTGTGCAAGAGCAGGACAAATTACTCAATACCCGGATCTTAGATGTAGTAGTTTTAATTTAATCTTACAGTTATTAACTTTACGAAGACTTAGCATTTGTAAGTTTCGTATTTTTGTCAGCAGATTAATCAGCCCAGTATAAAAAACTACCCCCAAGATGTACTACCGATCCCATGGTGCAGGAAATGTAAGAAAAAACAGGCGCAGGACTGCAGCATGCTTAACCTCCACCAGGCAGCGCCATAGCTACTTACGCTATGTCTATGTATATCCCAGGCTCCAAACAAGTGAGGATACCATCTAAATAGACTATAGAAAAGCAGGGCAACTGCCTTGGAAGTTAGCGAAGTTGGCTAGCAAAGCTCCCGTTTTGCTAGATTGCGTTACGTGTGATTTTTCACGTACTTTATAACAATCGGCTAGCTACTTATATCTTGCATACACTGCGGAGCGATGCTACTATGACCCACATCGGCGCTCAAATCCATTCACTTATATCCGCAGAACCTCTATAAACTCCTAGCACAACGACCTTATTTACAAAGCATCAAATTTATGAAACTAAGCAAAAGTAAATTCCCACAAAGGCCCAGATCAGGGATTTGGGTTATTCTTCCTTTGCTCCTCTTCGTCATAAGCACGCTCCTCAGCAATAGGCAGGCTCCTGTTACTATCTCAGAAAGAAAGTTTGAGCACATGATGCTCAGCAAGGACGTTCAGAAGGTGATATTTATTACGAACAAAAAAGTCGTTGAGGTTACACTCAAGCCAGAAGCTCTTACCAAAGAGCCCTATAAGACTGAGCTGCAAAGGCGAACCTATTTTGCTTTTACCACCAAACAAGCTCCTCATTACTGCTTTATTATGCCTTCCTTCGAGGTATTTGATAAGAACTTCAGGCAGATAGAAGCTAGGATTGAGCCTGAAAATCAGCTTGGCTATACATCCGAAGAACACTATGATGCGATACGCTTCATCCTTGATTGGGGCCTTTTACTTATACCCCTGGCTGCACTTTGGCTTTTAATGAGTAGGATATCAGGTGGCGTAGGGCCTGGTAGCCAGATCTTCAACTTTGGTAAATCAAGAGCTGCGTTATTTGATACTGAGAGCAATATTAAAGTGACCTTTAATGATGTGGCCGGGCTGCAAGAGGCCAAAGAAGAAATCAAAGAAATTGTAGCCTTCCTGAAAAATCCTGAAAGGTTCACCAAGCTGGGTGGCAAAATACCTAAAGGAGCCTTGTTGATAGGCCCCCCAGGCACAGGAAAAACATTGCTAGCCAAGGCGGTTGCAGGAGAAGCTGGGGTGCCTTTCTTTTCTCTATCAGGTTCAGATTTTGTAGAGCTGTTTGTAGGCGTAGGGGCAGCACGTGTGCGAGATCTTTTTGAGCGAGCCAAAGCAAAAGCCCCGGCTATCGTCTTTATTGATGAGATCGATGCAGTTGGTCGATCCAGAGGGCGAGAGCAGCTATCTGGCGTTAACGATGAACGAGAAAATACCTTGAATTCACTTTTGGTAGAAATGGATGGGTTTGGTACAGGCTCAGGTGTTATCATCTTGGCAGCTACTAACCGGCCTCGTGTGCTGGATCAAGCCCTACTACGTCCTGGGAGGTTTGATCGGCAAATAAGCCTTGATAAGCCTGACATTGTTGATAGAGAGGCCATTCTGAAGGTACACCTCAGGCCCTTACAACTGGCCCAGAGTGTGGATACCAAGAAACTGGCTGCCCAAACGCCTGGCTTTGCAGGTGCAGAGCTAGGTAATATTTGTAACGAAGCTGCTTTGATTGCTGCTAGGAAGAACAAAGAGCGAGTAGACATGGAGGACTTCCAGGACGCCATTGACCGTGAAATTGGCGGCCTGGAAAAGAAAAATAAAATCATATCACCCCAAGAAAAACGTATTGTAGCCTATCATGAAGCCGGCCATGCCGTGTCAGGCTGGTTTCTGGAGCATGCTGATCCGCTCGTCAAGATCAGCGTCGTCCCTAGAGGAGCTGCTGCTTTAGGTTATGCCCAGTACCTGCCCAAGGAACAGTTTCTCTACCAGACAGAGCAACTTCTCGATACGTTGTGTATGGCACTAGGTGGTAGAGTGGCCGAAAAAATTACTTTCGGCAAGGTATCCACCGGTGCTTTGAATGACTTAGAACGCGTTACGAAGGTGGCCTATAGTATGGTCACCGTATATGGGATGAATAAAAAGATTGGACCTATATCTTTCCACGATCCCGGACAGCCGGAGTATAGCTTTACCAAGCCCTACTCTGAGCATACTGCACGAACCATCGATGAAGAGGTGAGAAACATAGTCGATAAGGCTTACAAGCGTACCCAAGAGCTCTTAATAGCCAAGCAGGAAGAACTAGAAGCTGTAGCAACAGCACTGCTACAAAAGGAAATTATCTTCCAGCAGGATCTAGAGCAACTCATTGGCCCAAGGCCCTACCCTAAGGATGAGGCTGCTGTAAGCAAAAAACTTACAATAGCAGCGCAAGATGAGGAGTCAAGATTTGAAGAGAACACGGAAAAATGTGCGACCTAAAGCAAAAAGCCATTAAAGCAGAAGAGCAACCATGAATAATTGGCGTGCCCCTCTGCTAATGATTCAAACAAAGTATCCTTTGGTCTTACTGTGGAAGTAAGTCAAGGAATCAGCCTCTTGTTTGTCCTTAAGAGGCTTGAGTACTTTTGCTTTCTGTGGCATTTGCATCTTTTTTAGCATCCGCCTCTTGAGTTGTCTTTGCAGCTTCATTGCCCTTAGAAGAGCTTCTATTTCTCAGGACCAGCATGGCTCCCAATAATACCGCTACTATGACAACACCAATGATTATATTCCTTCTCATAGCTGATTTGTTTTAGTTAGAATTTAAAATGTATAGCCTCACTGTATTCTGTGAGTATGAACAAAGGGCGAAGATACTAATTTTTCACTTATTTCAAGGCCGCCTTAGTAGCAACACAGGATGCTATGCTGCTAAACTATGCACATCTCCCAAGCTACAGGGGTAAGGTTAAAGAATTTAAGAGCTAAAAATCCCTAAGGAATCCCCTTGAGGAGAAGTTATTTACGACATTTTTAAGGCTCAGCTAGGTAGAAACCAGCATATGCTGCAACTATGGAAACATTACATCACCGTTGCAAAATCCATAGCACCGTGCTGATGACTATACTGAGCAGGATGCTGGTGGTAATAGGCGCATAAAATCTCACGGTTGCCTTTTCAATGACAATATCGCCCGGTAGCCTTCCTAGGCCTAGCTTAGCTATGATAGGCCATAGCAGGCCC
This sequence comes from Bacteroidota bacterium, assembly GCA_039029235.1. GTDB lineage: Bacteria > Bacteroidota > Bacteroidia > Cytophagales > Amoebophilaceae > JBCBRR01. The sequence goes on from JBCCGO010000001.1 coordinate 46,818, forward strand.
AAAGCCACTAACAAGGTTCCGGTAATGATCAGTGCTCTAGACATCTTCGTGGCTCGACTAGCCTGGTTACTGGAGGACTTTTGTTCTAAAAGCCAAACTTTTGTCCCCGAAGGCTTTGAAGTGGTTAGCTTACAATGAGAGCCGCAGCAGCCCACACGCCCTTCTATACGCTTTTGTAGCAGCTATTTAATGGCTACGCAGTAAATTTAAAAAGTACTCGTGCCTACCTCACCTAGGAGCAAAATCGCGTTCTCTTGGAGGCGATCTATGCTGCGCCCTTCCGCAAATAGCAACCTGTAAGCTTCCCTAGTTATTATTATGCCTCCTCTTATACCTCTTGGTCGACTCTATGGAGATAGCACCTTTAGCGATGGTAAGCTTAGAGCCTTTTTTATCTATCTCTAGTGTAACGAGGTCAGCCGTAACCTCATATATTGTGCCGTGTATGCCCCCGATAGTCACCACCGACTCCCCTTTTTTGATTTGCTCTAGAAACTCCTGATATTCTTTTTGGCGCCTCTGCTGAGGCCTTATCATGAAGAAGTAAAAAACTAGGGCAATGCTACTGATAAGGAAAATTTGTTGAACGGGAATTCCTAACAAGTACATAGCGTCTAAAAATATATGATTATGGATGCACAGAGTTGGTAAAGCGAACGCAAATATAAAAAAAATTTAGTAGTGTCAATCGTTGCTTGGGTGGCTCGCAGCCGGTTCCTCCATCTCTCCCTAGAGCCTTCAAAGGCAATATAAGTGTGTCTTTAGTAGCAGTGCAAACCTGTACTCCTAGGGCACTCCCAACCATAGTATGTCCATGCCCATGATCTATTGAGTTATTTATGCAACTTCCTATTTATGGCCCACATGAGTAACCTACTGGCTTAGCTGCTGCAATGGTAAGTATCTGGGCAAGTAAATGACCAAACAACCTAGCATGTCCTTGCCACTGCATCTAGGATGCCATTGATGAATGGGCTGCTTCTGGGCGTGCTATAGGCTCTTGATAAGTCTAGGTACTCGTTTATGGAAACTTTTACGGGTATGCTATCAAAGTATATTATCTCACATATAGCTAGCCGGAGGATGATCTTATCCATGAGCATGACACGATCAATAGCCCAGTTTTTGCTATTTTGCTCAATCAATGCATCAAGTTCCTGCTCTTGCGCCAACGTTTTGCTGATCAAATTAGTATAGAAATTTTCTACCGCTTCCGACGTAGTTGCTGTCTCCAGGATATCCCAAATAGATTCCTTTGCTGTGTGCTCTTCGAGTAGGTCCAGTGCTTGGCGCACCATCTTCTTCACAATCCGTCCATGCTCTGTCCAGCTTAAGTCCAAATCAGTAAAAAACTCCTGAATAGCCTCTTGCGCTAGGACGATAGTTTGGAGCAAGTACACTAGCAGCTCCTTATCCTGTCTTAGCGTAGTTTGCTGCGAAGAATCATGCTGCAAAGTAGCGTCTTTTTTAATAAACTGATTGTACCAGCTTACTACTAAGTCTGTCTTATCTCCCCAGCTAGTAGTATGATGCTCCGCAAGGTGCATAAAAGCAGTGTCAGCACGAAGGCGTGCCAGGATACGGTTACGAGATAGCAACGCATCTCCCAAACTACTAGGCTCCTGGCTAAGCCTAGGTCGCTCAGCTTCCTGATGGGCTACATCAGCCCAGGCAAGGAACAATTGTAGTATATACAAGCAAGCTTGGCTAGTTTTATTGGTAGCTACTTTCCAGCTGTTTTGTAGCTGCTTGAGATCTTGGGCTACTCCACTTTCATAGTGTAAGCAGGCCCTCTCTATTGCAGCTATAACCTGGCTATCATAACCAAGTGCTTCGGGCTGAGCAGCTTGCTTAGGCTCCCGAAGTGACTGGAACAGGGCTAGGGCCTGTGCTTGATCTTTTGCTAGCTGCACTTGGTCAGCAGGCGGATTAGCAAAGACGTCGGGAGTAAAAGCAAGACGTATTTGGCCTAGCGCACACTCGTAGCTAGCCTGCTTACATACATAGAAAGCATAAAAGTTCTGCATAGCCTTGATTCGGGCATATCTGCGGTTGAATGGAGATTTTGTCGGCAAAACTACTACTTATAAAGACCAAATTACTGAGCAACCAGAGCCTGGCTACACATTCTATGGCCACACCGGCTTGCCCCTACCTTAAAATTACGCCAGCCTAACGTCTCCGGTGGCCTCAATGCCGATACGTTAGTAAGCTGCTAAGTAGCTGGCAGAGTTAAGATACGAAAAAACTACCAGCGCCCCCTCCATAGACAGAACAACCAGGGAGATACCGAGAAAATCGATAAGCCTGTCCAAGACCTCAGCACTTCCCCACTAAACACAGCCATCCTACTACGAAAGCCCCAAATAATTGTAGATTAGCATTCATAAGCTAGCAAAGCCATCATCTCGACATCTACTGCCCCAAAATGCAAGCCTTCGCTTATCTTAGCACAAGGTGTAGATAGCACAGCGAGCACATGATGTGCTGTAAAGGCTAGAAAATTGCTACGCAGACTGGGTATGCATTTCAAACTTACTTCTCCTTACCAACCTACTGGCGATCAACCTCAGGCCATTAAGCAGCTTATAAAGGGAACAGAGCGGGGCGAAGTAGCGCAAACTCTATTAGGAGTAACTGGTTCAGGAAAAACCTTTACAATGGCCAACGTCATCCAAGCCCTAAACAGACCTGCGCTTGTAATCAGCCATAACAAAACCTTAGCCGCACAGTTGTATGGTGAGCTCAGACAGTTCTTTCCAGAGAATGCTGTGGAGTACTTTGTATCCTATTATGACTACTACCAGCCAGAGGCCTATATCCCAGCGACAAATGTTTATATAGAGAAAGAGCTGACGATCAACGATGAACTAGAAAAGCTACGTTTACGAGCCACCTCGGCACTGCTAACCGGCAGACGCGATGTCGTCGTCGTAGCTTCTGTCTCTTGCATTTATGGTATCGGTAGCCCTGAGGAGTTTAGTAAAAATGTCATTCGCCTACAAGTGGGAGATAAGATAGCGCGCAATAAGCTGCTACTGGCTTTTGTAGACATGCTTTACAGCAGGAACGAAGTAGCATTTAGTAGAGGCCATTTTAGAGTTAAGGGCGATACAGTAGATATCTTTCTAGCTTATGCAGACCATGCATACCGGTTCCTTTTCTGGGATGATGAGATAGAAGCTATCCAAAGCATAGAGCCAGCCACGGGCCAGAAGCTCTCAGACGAGCAGCAAGTCCTTATCTTTCCTGCTAACCTCTTTGTAACCAGTAAAGATGTCTTGCAACAAGCTATCCAAGAAATACAGGACGACTTGGTGGCACAGATTAAGTTCTTTGAAGATGAACAACGTTTTGAAGAGGCTAGGCGCATCAAGGAAAGGACTGAGCTGGATTTGGAGATGCTGCGCGAGCTGGGATATTGCTCAGGAGTGGAGAACTACTCGCGCTACTTTGATAGACGCCGGCCAGGGGAGCGCCCTTTCTGCTTACTAGATTATTTTCCTCGAGACTATCTACTGATTATTGACGAGAGCCATGTGACCATGCCTCAGCTAAGAGCTATGTGGGGAGGTGACCGTGCTAGAAAAACCAATCTTGTAGACAATGCCTTTCGATTACCAGCTGCTTTAGACAATAGACCCCTAAGTTTTAATGAGTTCGAGTCCCTGATTAATCAAGTGATCTTCGTGAGTGCTACGCCAGGTGAGTATGAGTTGCGACAGTCTGATGGGGTAGTGGCAGAGCAACTCATTCGTCCTACGGGCTTGCTAGACCCTGAGATAGAGGTCAGGCCTAGCCTGAATCAGATTGATGATTTGCTGCATGAAGTAGACCTCCGGGCAAAGCAGCAAGAGCGAATACTGATTACTACGTTGACCAAGCGCATGGCAGAAGAGCTGACGAAGTACCTGGAAAAAGCAGGCGTCCGATGCCGATATATTCACTCAGATGTTAAAACGCTCGACCGCATAGATATCCTGCGCGACTTACGTCTGGGCGTGTTTGATGTACTGGTCGGAGTAAACTTGCTCAGAGAAGGCTTAGACCTACCCGAGGTATCGCTGGTAGCCATTCTAGATGCAGACAAAGAAGGTTTCTTGAGAAATGTCAAGTCGCTAGTACAGACCATTGGCAGGGCAGCTCGGAATGAAAATGGCAAAGTAATTATGTATGCAGATAGTATTACAGACTCGATGCAAACCGCCATTGACGAGACTAGGAGAAGAAGGAGTATCCAAATGGCTTATAACCAGGCGCATCATATTACTCCCAAGTCCGTCCATAAGACCAAAGAAGCCATCCTAGCACAGACCAAGGTCGGAGATAAACAGCCCAGGGAGTACTATACAGAACAAGAAACTTTGAGCATAGCAGCCGATCCTGTAGTACCTTATATGCGAAGGGATGAGCTAGCCAAGCTCATCCAGGCTACGGAAAGAAAGATGTACGAAGCTGCGCAAGGGCTAGAATTTATAGAAGCAGCACGGCTGAAGCAAGAGCTTCAAGAATTGAAGAAGGTTGCTGCCACCAAGACCCATGGGGCTCAGCAAAAAGCCCCCAGCTCTCCGAAATCGTACAAAAAATGAGCTCAGTTTTACTAGAGGACTTTGTTGGGCATTTACCCCTGCCAGCTACATCCACGATGGCCATGGCATCCTTCACTGCATCCAACCCCCCAGCTAGCAATGCCTCCCAAAGTTGCCGTAAACTAGGCAGTATCGTCAATTGATTAATAACATAATACAAGCTGCCCACTTCATAGCTTTAGAGGAAGTAAGCACCACGCTTAGAGTAACGAGTAGCTATACCTCTAAAATGCTTTAGCCTCTTAAAAAAACGCTCTATCTTGTTGCGCTCCTTGTATGCAACCCGATTATAGGATCTAAACTTGTAAGACCGTTGATGCAGCCGTATCACCGCCTCTGCTACAATAGAGACGATTTGTGCTAATAATTTTTTACCTGAATACCCACGATCACCCAGAACATACTTG
>JBCCGO010000002.1:0-49060 GCA_039029235.1 Bacteroidota bacterium
GGAAGACTCTGTGAACCATGGGTTTGTAGTAGTGGCATGAGCATGGGGTTTGTTTTCTGTTTTATTTAGCCTTTGTAAGATACCTCCCACTGATGGGCCAGTTAACCTCTTTAGTTGATTGGTGTCCTGGTTTAAGGAGTCAATTTGATGTTGGAGTTGACTATTGCCCAGTTGCATACTATCTAGCTTGCCCTGAAGCTTTTGGTTCTCATCACGCAGTTGGCTGACCTGATTCTGTAATGTTTGAATGGCTGCTAGTGCTGATTCAAGATTATGCTGCATGCTGTTGAGTGCAACTGGATCTACTGTAATCTGTACATTATGGTCCCGTTCTTGACTGATTAAGGGGGAGCTCTTATCCCTTTTACCTTCCATTGACATGTCTAGGTCCTCTCCAGTGGACTTCATGTGGGTGGGATCATTTGTGTTTTGGACAGATTTGCATTTGGCATTGTTCTGTTTGGATGGTTGTTTTGGCAGTTCAGACTCTGGTGTGCTTTGGATTGATTTCTTATATGGCTGTTTAAAATAGGCCAATGCTTTCCACAGGGGAGTGGAAAACCTTTTGTCATTTATAGCCTCTAGGCTAGTATGTTTGAACAATGATTTTATGAGTGGTTGCTGGTGGCGGCATCAGGGCACCAGGGGGTGACTGGTCTAGAGCAATGGTAGTTGTCACCATAGCTCTCCCACCTTCAGGGGCGGCTAGGGTGGCGTCTGGGCTGTAGCTCGTGAGAGCCATACGGAAAATAATATCCTGGCCAAGCGTCGCTGCCCCTGGCTATAGCAGTTAGTTTGTTTCATGTTTCTAGTATTCACTGTTCTAATGGTTTGGGGGTTGTTACAAAGGCGCGCTAGTCGCATCTCCCGCAAGCTAAATCTATTTATTTTAAAGTTCCAAATACTAACGAGCTAGCGCTTCTAGCTAAGTGCGAGCCCTTTCTCGAGGAAAGCTCATGCTCCTAGGTTACGCTAGCATACATGCTCACTCGCGCTATATTTTTACTCTCAAAGATAGGGGCAAAACTTCTCGGTGAGCCTAGGTTCTCATCCAGTCAGCTGGCGCTGCTACTTAAGTGCTAGCGGCAGTGTCCCAAAAAGTGTGTAAAGTAGGGCCTTCCTAGGATTCATATCCTTGACTTTGAGAAATATTTTTTAACGGCTTCTGGTCCTGATCTACACCTGCAGTTGCAATATGTGTCCCCGTAAGCCCCAGCGGCAGCGTCCCTCGCCTTGCCAGCTAGCCTGCACCGCTTCTCCAGCATCCTCTCCCTTGCTGCGGGGTAGCCGCCCTTGCCTTGGCCCCTTGCACTACTTTTAGCAGCTCCTCCTACGTAGACAACTTCTCCAAGCTTAGGAGCCACCTTCTTACCTAGTACATGAATACGACGTTGGCTATACCAGCTAGGGTAGTTGCTGAGAACTTCTAGGCTGCTCGTGACATCTTCTCCCCCAACTGCACACGACAGGCAAGACGGCTCGTCGAGCAAAATCACCTGCCCGAGATAGCACTTCAGCGCGCCACTGACTTAGCTCGTAGTGAAAACGTACTTGCTCCCCTGCTCGGGCCTCGAAGGTCAAGTTCCGACCAACAGGACTGGCTTTGATGGAAGTTCGTAGGCAATCACGCCCTGCAGGACAGCTGGGGAGCCTAGCTGCATGCCCTGTGTGGGAGCGCATTCCTAGGAATGCCTTGCTCCTGCGCTAGCCCAGGCTGCTCTGCCAGGAGCGGCAGTTGGGTAGCAATCGACGATACTTCTTGAGACCTTCCTAGGACGTTGTCCTCAGCAATGGAGACGTTCCTGGGGCTGGAGTAGGACCAAGGTGTACGATGGGACCAAGTCCCCAACAACAAACTTAGGAACCTAAGTGCGCAGATATGCATGCTGGAGCCCGTAACCAGCACCAAGGAGCATATTTCCAGGGGCATCGTAAGCTTTTTACGCAAAAAAGCATCAGCCACCTCATTCAAGAGAATTTTTTTAAAAAAGGTTAGCTTCGTCCACTGTTGCTAGGCTAGCCGCCAGCAAAGTACTCCATGGATTACCTCCAGCAGCATGATGCAACACTTAAGTGCCCAAGAAATTGTAAGAAGGGCCAAAAATGAACAGCTGATAACCTTAGGCATTGCGCCCTATCCTGCTGCTACTTTTGTTACCAATACTTCGGCCCAAGCCATTCTAGATAACTACCCCAAAGATCCGGCAAGCTACCAATCAGTATCCATAGCAGGGCGGATGATGAATCGGCGGATCATGGGAGCTGCTTCCTTTGCAGTGCTGCAAGATGCTAGTGGAAGAATACAGCTATACGTACAGCGCGATACCTTGTGCCCAGGCCAGGACAAGGCTTTCTACAATACCGTCTTTAGAAAATTGCTAGATATCGGGGATATCATCGGCGTACAAGGGGCTGTTTTTACTACCCACATGGGAGAAATCACCATTCAGGTGTCCCAGCTAGTTTTGCTGGCCAAGGCTTTGAAGCCTCTCCCCATGGTCAAGGAAGATGCGGAGCAGGTTTATGATGCTTTTACTGACCCAGAACAACGGTATCGGCAACGCTATGTAGACTTGCTGGTAAATCCTGCTACCAGGAAAATTTTTCAGCAACGCACCAGACTCATCAATACGCTGCGACAATACCTGAATGGCCAGGGCTATGAGGAGGTAGAAACCCCTATCTTGCAGCCCATACACGGAGGTGCACTGGCACGCCCCTTCAAGACCCACCACAATGCCTTAGCCATGCCGCTGTACCTGCGCATTGCTAACGAGCTGTATCTGAAGCGACTGATTGTGGGCGGGTATGAAGGGGTCTATGAGTTTGCCAAGGACTTTCGGAACGAGGGCATGTCGCGCTTTCACAATCCTGAGTTCACGATGCTAGAGGTGTATGTGGCCTATAAAGATTATCGGTGGATGATGGAGCAGACCGAAGCCATGATCGTGCAAGTAGCTCTGGCCCTACATGGCACTACCCAAGTAACAGTAGGATCACACGTGATCGACTTTCAAAGGCCGTGGCAACGCTTTACGCTGTTCGGGGCTATCCAGCACTTTACAGGCCTTGATATCAGTAACATGGATGAGCCATCCCTGAAAGTAGCTGCCCAGCAGCTAGGCATAACCCTGGGCGAGACGGCAAGCCAAGCCCAAATCATCGACGAAATTTTTAGCACACAGTGTGAGCCCCAGCTGATCCAGCCAACCTTCGTTACAGACTATCCGGTAGCTATGTCTCCCCTAGCCAAGCAGCATCGCGATGATCCAGCCCTGGTAGAGCGGTTTGAAGTAATCTGTAATGGCAAGGAAATCTGTAATGCCTTCTCTGAGCTCAATGACCCGATAGAGCAGCAAAAGCGGTTCGAAGCGCAACGGCTATTGGGCCGCCAAGGGGATGAGGAGGCCATGGAACTGGACGAGGACTTTTTGCGCGCGCTGAGCTATGGCATGCCTCCTACAGCTGGCTTAGGTATTGGCATCGACCGGCTGACCATGATCATGACCAATGCCTCCTCCATCCAAGAAGTAATCTTTTTCCCGCAGATGCGGCCCGAGCAGCAGTGACCCGGACATTTGATCGCTGACCGATGGGGTACTTCTGACAAGGTGCCTGTAGTGATTCTCAGCGATAGGAAGGACTGTATTTGAAAGTTAGGAACTTACTAAGAAGCTAGGCTTGCTAGCTCGCTTTGAGTAGAAGATGAAAGTTACAAACTTCCCCAGAAGATAATACAAAAAACCAGAAGTTCGCAACTTCAATCTATCCCCCCTTACAGCAACCCTAAAAAGTTGAAAAATCCTGGGGAGACTCAGGACAGCGATGGAGTTAGTTGTGTAAGCATAGCGCGTGCATGTCCTCCTCCAAAAGTTAGATATACATAAGCACTCTGTGGTTGGATATTGAGACCAGATAGGCTCTCTTGGAGTAACACAGGGATATGGGTGGCTGACGTAACCCATAGGCTACTACGCTGCACTATGTGATGCCTAGTGTCTACATTCATTATTTTGTGTATCTTGACGATTTTGTGTATCTCGACGCTAGACAAAACCAACTATCGACATCGATAAAGCCCATAGTATATGAAAACATTAGTTACAACATTGTTCATAAGCACGCTGCCATCCCTCCTAACGATAAGCTACGCGGGGGATTCGGGCAGCGGAGATTCGATTGTACCGATGGAGGAGCAGTGGAGGCAGTTTAAACAACTGGCAGATGCAGATGATTCTAAGGGGCTAGAGAATTTCTTGAAGGATAATCAGCTTTTTTTAAAGAGTCAGTATACTGACGAAGACGAGGAGATCACGTATACGCCCTTACACTACGCTAGTGTGAAAGCCACGCCAGAAGTGATAAGCTTGCTTATAGACCAAGGGGCGAATGGTTATGCCAAAGCTGGAGATGGTGCAACTCCACTACACTATGCGGTCATGGCACGGCACCTTGGTGCAGTCCGATGTCTTTTGTCAGCATATGATCCGTTAAAATTCGGTGATGATCAGGGATTTACTCCGCTGCACGTAGCAATTCTAGAAGAAGACCTAGATATAATAAATGTTGCTATAAAGCATATGATTCCGGATCATGAAAATCAAAAAGAGGGAACTATCGCAATCTTAAAAGAAAAAGACAACGAGGGCAACACGCCTGTACATTATGCGTTTAGCTCGGGAAATAAAGACATAGCAAGAGAAATCGTTGCATTGCTTACCAGGCTAGGCCCAAATGACATAGCGTACATCATGCAAATGCAAAATAACAAAAGAGAGACTCCTCAGATGATAATGCAAAAGCACCCAAGTCTAAATAGGCTGCAGGAAGAGATAACAAAAAAAATCTCAAATTGCCAAGCGCCACCCGAAGCGCATTCATCAAATGGTTCTTTACAATGAGGCCCTATAGCTACACCATCTTGATCGCTTTATCGCTAGTTAGCCCCTCTTACGGGGTACAAGGGTTAGCGATTAATCAATTAGTACTTCAGGGATCAAGGTTAGGCCCGGAAGAGGTAACTCTTGAATTGTCAGGAAGCGAAGATCTCGAAGATCTACTAAATTCATTAAAACGACGCGTACTAGCTTCAGTAGAATCCCAAACTTCAGTAGAATCCCAAAGACTAGCAGAAATAACAACTTCGAATCACCTAGAAGCTTACGATAGCGACAAAGAATCAACAGATCAAGGTCAAATAAACACAGCGGAGAGGGGCGTCTTTGAAGCGAGAAGAGGAGTTTTACGAAGACAAGAATATGCAAGCATTCTCAGACAAAAGCCAGAAGTCTATAACTATTCAAGGTCTCAAGGTAAAGATGACACTTTTAATTACGCTAACCCTAATGCACTTCCTTTACGACAAAGCCTAGTCAAGGATACCAAACTCATTGAGGAGGCATTCATAAGTCAAGGCCCTGTCACTATACTCTGTGTAGCCCTGAGCGATAAGCATGGCAATATCAAAAAATTTGCCTTCTCCAATAGTGAATTGATGCCTCGAGGGTGCCGTGATCAAGCTGAGGAGCGAGGCTATGCAGTGATTAAAGCTAGACAATCTCATGCAGAGGGCCAACTTCTACAATTTTTGTACCAAAGGCAAGTCCAACGCCACGGTCTATACACCCATATAGTGGCCATGGGATGTAGCAGGCAGCACTGTCCAGAGTGCGATTTGTTACTCCACCTAAGCTTAGGTGGACGTTATAAAGACATAATTGCAGCGATAGCAAGAACAGAGATTGTTCAAGTTAGTTTTGCATCCGCCTCAACCGCTGCCACAGATAATAACTTTGAGATAGATAAAAAAACCAGGCATGAAATAGTGTTGGGCTCAGAAGCAGTTAGGGCTAAGCGAAGCGAAAACTATTATCTACCACCTATACTACAAAAGCTAATCGGGCAACTAACCAACCATAGCACGTTAAGGATAGCTCCCAATAGTAGATATGACGTGTCTAGCAACAAAAGGCGGTTAGAAGCTGGCAGTAGCAGAGATTGACAGCACGGTAGATGAGCGCGAGGCAGCTCCTTATATCTTACTGCATAAGGATATGCATCACCCCCGCCTAGTGCGCCTCTAGCCAATTGCGCCCGATACCCAGCTCTACTTCTACCGGCACCGTTAGGGGCAGGGCATTCTTCATCAGCAGTGGCACATGCGCCTGCAGCTGGGCTACTTCTGCTTGCGGCACATCAAACACCAGCTCATCATGTACTTGCAGGATCATCTTGGCTTGTAGCTGGGCGTCTCTAAGCCAGTTGTGGATCCCCACCATAGCTAGCTTAATCATTTCGGCTGCTGTACCCTGGATAGGTGCATTGATCGCATTGCGCTCGTCAAAACCCCGCATATTGGCATTGCGAGAGTTGATATCTCGTAAGTATTTTTTCCTCCCCAGCAGGGTAGTGACATACCCTTGTACACGGGCCTGGCTGATGATGCTATCCATGTATGCCTTGATAGCTGGAAACTCCTCGAAATAGGCTTGGATGATCCTCGAAGCTCTGGGCCGCGTGATACCTAGCCGCTGTGCTAGCCCGAAAACTGAAATACCATAGATGATGCCAAAATTTGCCATCTTGGCCTGGCGCCGCATGCTGTCACTGACCGCTGCTGGCGGTACCCTAAAGAGCCTACTGGCCGTCGCCTTATGGATGTCTCTGCCAGCTTTGAATGCTTCTATCATCGTTTTGTCTTGCGCAAAAGAAGCCATGATGCGTAGCTCTATCTGGGAGTAGTCGGCAGCCAACAGCACATGGTCAGCACTGCTAGGCACAAAAGCCTTGCGGATGGCCCTGCCCCGGGCAGTACGGATGGGGATATTCTGGAGATTGGGGTGGGTAGAACTCAGCCTGCCCGTAACTACTACCGTTTGGTTGTAAGAAGTATGTATCCTCCCGTCTATGGGACTAATCAAGCTAGGCAAGGCATCTACATAGGTCGACCTGAGCTTTTGCAGTTCTCTATATTCAAGAATCTTGGCCACAATCTCATGATCTTTGGCAAACTCGGCTAGCACAAGCTCTCCAGTAGCATACTGGCCTGACGGAGTTTTTTTGGGCTTATCAGTAAGCCTCAGCTGACCGAAGAGTACATTGCCCAGCTGTTTCGGCGAGTCGATGTTAAAAGTACGGCCTGCTAGGCAGTAGATTTCTTGCGTTAAGGCTTGCAACTCCTTGGCCAAGGCAATGGATATTTCCTGGAGCACACCAGTATCTACCCGAACGCCGTGGTGTTCCATGGCAGTGAGCACACGCACTAGCGGGAGCTCTACTTCATAGAGGAGCTTGTGTAGATTTTCTTGCTCAATGGCTGGCCGCAATTGTTGTTCTAGCTGTAAGGTGATGTCTGCATCTTCACAAGCATATTCTTTGACAAGCTCTAGGTCGATAGCTTGCATGCTCTTCTGCGTGGTTCCTCTGCGCCCAATCAACGTCTCTATGGCTATCGGTGAATAGGCTAGGTACTCCTCCGCCATGGCGTTCATGTTGTGAGGCCTCTCAGGTGCTAGTAAATAGTGCGCTATCATAGTGTCAAAGAGTGGGGGAGCTATCTCCACGCCATATCGCTGCAAGACGAGGCTATCATACTTGAGGTTCTGTCCGACCTTACAGATAGTTGGACTTTCCAAGATCGGCTTAAACTCCTCCACAATGGCCCTTGCTTGTGCATCGTCTTCCGGAATCGGTACGTAGTAGGCTTCGCCAGGGGAGTAGGCCCAGGCAATACCAATGAGCGCAGCTTGGTGTGGGTCTAAGCCTGTGGTTTCTGTGTCCAAGCAGATGGTATCTTGTAGTGCCAGGTAGCTGACCAGCTTCTGGCGTAGTGCTGGCGTATCTATGAGATGATACTGGTGGGGAGTAGTATAGATATTGGCTAGCGTAGCAGCAGTAGCTCGTGCTGTAGGCTGCTTAAGTGCAGCAGGTGGGTCGGTTGGCTCAAAAAGTTGCTTCTGGCTGTTAGGTACGCTGGTGGACGACTTCGGTTCTTCGCCTAGTACCCTTCTAGCCAGCTCTCGGAATTCTAGTTGCTGAAATACAGCGCTAAGCTGCTCAGGATCGGGCTTGTGATATCGGCTCTGGGCTAGATCAAGCTGTAGTGGGATATCTGTGTGGATGGTCACTAACTTCTTGGCGAGAACAGCCTGTTGGCGATAGGCCATGACGTTCTCCCGCAGCTTCCCAGTAAGTTGGCTAGCCTGGGCTATCAGGTTCTCTACTGACCCAAACTGCCGAATGAGCTTCTGGGCTGTTTTGAGCCCAATAGTGGGTACACCAGGAATGTTGTCTGACGAATCTCCCTGTAGGGCCAGGATGTCTCTTATCTGATCCACCCGCGCTATCTCCCATTTTGCCAATAAAGCTTGTGTGTCTAGTACAATCGCGTTATTACCCATATAAGCAGGCTTGTATAGATAGATATGCTCACCCACGAGCTGGCCAAAATCCTTGTCAGGCGTCATCATGTACACCTCAAATCCTTCCCGTGCCGCCTGGTAGGCCAGCGTCCCGATGATATCATCTGCCTCATAGCCTTCCATCTCGAGTACCGGTATACGAAAGGCTTCCAGAATCTGCTTTATATGAGGGATAGCCACTGTAATATCCTCAGGCTGTGCTTGCCTGTGTGCTTTATAGGCCTGGTAAAGCTGGTGCCGCCAGGTAGGTGTAGCCTTATCAAAAGCTACCACGATATGGGTAGGCCTTTCTTTATGGATCACTTCTACGAGTGCATTGGTAAAGCCTAGGGCAGCCCCTGTGTTGATACCTCGGGAGTTGATCCTAGGGTTTTTGCTGAAGGCAAAGTGGGCCCGATAGATGAGGGCCATGGCATCTAGCAGAAAAAGCTTTTGTGTAGGTACCGGCATAGCAGCGTAACCTCCTCAAGGGTATATGAGTACTTCTTTTGCGCAAGTGTTGGCGTAGCTCGGGGGTAAATTAATACATTGTTTAGTGAAGGTAGCGCTGTCTCGCGCCAAGCCCATACTTTTCTGGTCCCTGCACCAACTTTTGCAGGGATCAGGCCAGCTGTCTATAGCTTCATGAACCTGCCATGGTGGCACGATCTCTCACACCCTTTCCTGAAAGCTTTTATTTGGAATGGCTTTTGCAGATGTACCGGGTATACAAACCAAACGTAGTACAGCCATGAATGAAAAAGGCAATATATCGGTCCATACCGAGGGCATCTTTCCCATCATCAAAAAATTTTTGTACGCAGACCACGAAGTATTCCTCAGAGAGCTTGTATCTAATGCTGTAGACGCCACCCAGAAGCTCAAGCAACTAGCCGCTCTAGGTGAGTACGAAGGTGAGGTAGACCAGCTTCAGGTCAAGATTGTTACTAACGAAGAGCTGAAAACCCTGACCATCAGTGACCAAGGCCTAGGCATGACTGCCGAGGAGATCAAGAAATACATCAACCAAGTGGCCTTCTCCGGTGCTACAGCTTTTGTAGAGCAGTACAAAGACAAGGCCAAGCAGGAGCAGCTCATTGGCTTCTTTGGGCTAGGGTTCTACTCAGCCTTTATGGTAGCTGATAAAGTAGAGATCATCACCAGATCCTACCAAAAAGATGCAGAGCCTGCCCACTGGACGTGTGACGGTAGTGCTACTTTTGAGCTGAGCAAAGCTGTGAAAAAAGAAGTAGGTACTGATGTAGTACTCCACCTCAGCAAAGACGCAGAAGAATTTCTACAAAAAAATCGTATCGGAGAAGTACTCAATAAGTACTGCAAGTTCCTACCTGTAGCGATAGAGTTTGATGGGAAGGTGATTAACAATTCACAGCCTATATGGACCAGGCCCCCGCAGGAGCTCAAGGACGAAGACTACCTAAAGTTTTATAAAGAGCTCTATCCACTCGATCCAGATCCACTCTTCTGGATCCATCTGAATGTAGACTATCCTTTTAACCTGACAGGAGTGCTTTATTTCCCCGAAAGTACCAACCAGCTTGTCAGGCCCCAGCATCACATCCAGCTATATAACAAGCAGGTCTTTATTACCGACGAAGTCAAGGACATCGTACCAGGATTCTTGTTGCTGCTCCATGGCGTCATTGACTCGCCCGATATTCCCCTGAATATCTCCAGGAGCTCCTTACAAGCCGATAGCAGCGTCAAAAAGATCAACGCGCATATCACTAAAAAGGTAGCTGACAAGCTGGAGGCAAGCTTCAAGCAAGACCGGAAAGCCTATGAAGAGCAGTGGAGTAGTATAGGAGTTTTTGTTAAGTACGGTATGCTTACCGAAGACAAGTTCTATGAAAGAGCTCAAGAATTTGTACTGTTCAGGAATGTATCACAGGAGTACTTTACGCTGGCGGAGTACCAAACTAAAATCAAGCCTAACCAGACTGATAAGCAGCAGAACACGGTAATGCTCTATGCTGTAGCGCCTGCCAAGCAGGACGTGTATATACAGGCCTGCCAGCAGCAGGGCTACGATGTGCTTGTATTTGATAGCCCCGTTGATGGCTATTTTGTAGCATTACTAGAGCGTAAGCTAGATAAGGTACAGCTGAAAGGTGTAGATGCCAGTACGGTTGATCAGCTGATCGATAAAGATGTTACGCACGAAAGTGTACTGACTGAGGAAGAACGGAAAAACCTGCAAGCTATCTTTGAAAAGGCTATTACAGATAAACATACCACTTGGTCGGTAGCTGCTCTGGCTACCGATGCGCTGCCTGTAACGATTACCGTACCGGAATTTGTACAAAGAATGCGTATGAGGAGTCAAGTATATGATATTTCGCCCAGACAGTCCCCCTTGCGGTTTTACGCCACTGTTAATGCCAACCATCCACTAGCTAAGAAGATCCTAAGCACTACCAAAGAAGAGGAGCAGCGTATGCTAGTCCAGCAAGCTTATAACCTGGCCTTGCTCTCGCAGAACATGCTGGGTGGAGCAGCACTTACTAGCTTCATCCAGAACATGGTAGCAACGATAAGTACCGTATAGTGCAGCAATAGTGCCTCGTACTCCTAGCAGTCACCCCCAGATCCTTGCATATTTCCTGGGAGACGTTAATAGTGCCCTGCCAAGTTCCTGTCCCTGCTTACTCCTTCTATAAACACTCGCTGAGCGCAAGTGTTACAGGCCTCGACATTGTCTGACCCTCCATGGGCGTGGGCTGGTAGGAAGAGGAGAAACGGCCGAGCCCAGCCGTGCAGCAGACCACCGGCCAGCAATCGCTTGCTCAGTGGATGGCCATCCTGCTGGTCGCTGGACCTCACGACGACTAACCACCCTACTGGCGTTCCAGCCAATAGCCTTGCTCTTTCACTGCCTTAGCAGTTGTCCTCCACCAGCGGTAGGGGCATACAGCTACGCAGCATTTTTCTGCCACTTTTTTGTATATTGATGACAGTTCCGATTTGTTACTACCGGCTTAGTGAACTTAGCGCTGACTTATGACCACTTCACCCATTAAACTGCTAATAACTTTGGGGGTATGGTTGGTAAAAATCCTGTCCAATATAACCAGCAAGGAAAACGAAAAAACTCCCCAGGCAGAAGCACCTTCGCCCCCAAGCATGCCCCGGGTGTATCACCAGCCTATAGTACGGAAAACTATTCCTTTGCAGCGTACTTACGCTGGTATTAATAGCGACCTCTCACCTGCCAAGGCTGTCACGGACAGGCCTGCTGCCATCAAGCCTTCCCCGCCTACGCCACCAAGACCTAACAAGAAACTAGCACAGGTGCTAGGTCAGTGCAGCAGTCTACGCAATGCGATGGTCGTGAGTGAACTGCTACAGCCTAAAAATTTCTAGCGTAGCCTATGCCCCCAGCCGCCAGCACTCGGTGGTTGCTTATTTGGTGTAGGACTAGCCATGATCTTTAGCCAACTAGAGGAACCATCTATAGCATAGCCCAGCGTTATCGCTATCTGGAAGGTTGTTCTTCAGCTACTTTATGTGTACCTTCGGCCAGCAACATTTGGTTTAACGTAAAAACACCTTGAAACGAGATTTTAGCAAACCAGTCCCTAAAAAGCGTCAATTCCTGCCCATAGATTTTAAGCTAACTCAGTGGGAAAGTTTACGACCTTGTTATGAGCAGCTATTGCATAGACCGTTTGCGACCCTAGCAGCCTTACGAAGTTGGTTACTAGACCGTAGTGAGCTAGAAGGAGCCCTAGCAGAGGATGCTAGTTGGCTTTACATTAACATGGCCTGCGATACGACCCACGAAGGGCACAGGCAGCAGTACGAGGCCTATGTAAAAGATATTCTGCCACAAATCATGCCCCTAGCACACCGGCTCGATGAGCAGGCCGTACAATGCCCGCATGCCCAAGCGTTGCGGCAGGAAGCAGGGTTTGACCTACTGCTGCGCTGTCTAGCAAACAACATTCGCCTATACCGCACTGAGAACATCCCAATACTTACCCAGCTCAAGCTTCGGGAACAGGAGTACAGTAAGATGGCAGGGGCCATGACGGTAGCAGTAGGAGGACAAGAACTGACGCTACCGCAAGCGGCTATACACTTAGAAGCTCCAGACAGGGCCCTGAGAGAGGAAGTATATCAGAAAATGCAGCACCGCCGCTGGCAAGACAAGGCTATCCTAGATGGCTTGTATACTACGCTGGTAAAAGACAGGCACCAAGTAGCGCTCAATGCAGGGTTTGAGAACTTCAGGGATTATTCTTTTGCGGCCCTCCAGCGTTTTGATTATACCCCTCAGGACTGTTTTTCTTTCCATCACGGAGTCCAGAAGGCAGTGGTGCCGCTGCTCGATGAACTGGCCCGAGAACGCCAAGCCATGCTGGGGGTAGCTGTGCTCAAACCTTGGGACCAAGCCGTTGATCCTACTGGTAAGTCTTCTTTAAAGCCTTTTAGCGATGGGGCTGACTTACTGCACAAAACCATCATGACTTTCGATAGGCTAGACACTTCGCTAGGCGACTGTCTCCGTACCATGGAGGCTATGGGCCGGATTGATTTAGTGTCCAGAAAAGGTAAGGCCCCCGGAGGCTACAATTGCCCACTAGAAGAGTCAGGCGTTCCCTTCATTTTCATGAATGCTGCTGCTAAATTTAAGGATATGATCACCATGCTGCACGAAGGGGGCCATGCTATACATACTTTCTTGATGCATGACTTGCCAATCAACCACTTTAAGCACATTACTGCTGAGATGGGTGAGCTGGCTTCTATGTCTATGGAGCTGCTCACGATGGATCACTGGGATATATTCTTTGAGGAAGCAGATGATCTAAAAAGGGCCAAGAAGCAGCATCTAGAGCAAATCATAAGCAGGCTAGCCTGGATAGCCACGATAGATAAGTTCCAACACTGGGTATACGAAAATCCACACCATACGCTCGAGCAACGCAGAATAGCTTGGAGTGATATCCTGAGCAGCTTCTCTGAGCATGTTACTGACTGGTCAGGACAGGAGCCTTACAAAGACTTTATGTGGCAGCAGCAGCTTCATCTCTTTCAGGAGCCGTTCTACTACATCGAGTATGGCATCGCGCAGCTGGGGGCTATAGCGGTGTGGAGAAACTATCAGCAAAATCCTGTGCAAGGGTTACGAAAGTACCTAAATGCCCTGAAGCTAGGTTATACACGCTCACTACCTGATATGTATGCGACAGCTGGCATTGCTTTTGATTTTCGGCGTACTTACATCCAGGAGTTAGTAACCTTTGTAAGAGACCAGTGGCAGGCAATCCGATCTCACTGATGGCGTGATTGCATATCTTGTTGATAGAACGAGAGCGCTGGGTCGGCAAGGCAACCGAAAATGTAGTCAGTACTTCTGGGGTGGGGGGTTACTTTTTGTACTCAGCTAAGACACACAGCAGGGATGCGGCTCGGCTAGCTAGGTATTGAAGCGAGGTAGCGCCCTTACCCCCCCTGCCGGACATACACGCGTTCGATTTTCATTCAATAGTTGTTTCCAAGTCATAGGCTTTGTACAAGCCCTTTTCCCTTGATAAGCATGGCATACAGCCACCGCCAGTGCATCCGTAGCATCTAGCTGCTCAGGAAGCGTAGCACATTGTAGCAGCACCGTGAGCATGCGCGCTACTTGCTCTTTCGAAGCATGGCCATGGCCAGTCACGGCTTGCTTGACGCTACGCGGTGCATACTCGGCAAGGGGTATTTCTCGGACCAGGGCTGCTGCCATGGCTACTCCCTGTGCCCTGCCTAGCTTCAGCATGGCTTGGACGTTCTTTCCATAGAAAGGTGCTTCCAGCGCTACTTCATCTGGCCGAGAGGTATCCACAAGTCTCAAAGTGTGCTCAAATATTTTTTGGAGCTTCAGGGTATGGGTTTTGTAACGAGCTAGCTGTACGACTCCATGCTGCAGGGCACACAGCTGCTGCTGAACTTGCTGGATGACCCCAAAGCCCATAGTCGTAGTGCCAGGGTCTATACCTAGGATGATACGTTTTTGTGGCAAGCTTGGCATGGCAGTTATGGAGTAAGCTGGTCTAGGCAGTGCCTAGGCGCTGCTGGTAGCAGTACAAGCAGGCCTGTGCTGCAATGTCGTTAGGCACTGCGCAGACTTGATCTGCATTATAGTAGAACCACCGCTCGCCTTTTCTGATATAGACTATGTAATGGCCGCTACGTGGCGTATTCCCGATATGGTGTATGAACGCTATCAACGCTTGTAGCTTAACTCGTGTCCGTTGTGCTGATGTTCCTTCCTGACCTACTGCTATCTGATACAGGAAGCCATAAATTATGGCTGAAGAAGCATAGTATTTTTGCGCTGTGTGGCCTTGTGCGAAGATAGTTTATTGCGCTAACATAGCCATCGCTTGCCTAGCGTTGCTCATAGATGAGGCCACTACGTGGTGGATAGGCTTTGTGGTAAGCGTTAGTGCTTGGCTTGGTTGCTGAAGATAAGGGCTAGAAGTTTGGTATACTTACAAAAAATCAACTACCTTAAGCGCCGTTACGCACTATCAACCTTTTTGACGATAAGGACCATGTATAAATCTCGTCAGCGGATCGCGTCTCAGTTATTGCTTTGGAGCTTTTTGTTCGGGACCTGGTCCCATCAAGCACCCTGGTCCTACTCTAGCCCCAGGGATGTATCCATTGCTGAGGACAGCGTACTAGTAAGGTCTCAAGAAACACCATCAGCTTCTGCCCACCTACCCCTCTTGGCAAAGCAACCTGGGCTAGGGCAGGAGCAGGCAGTCCAGAATACACTCTCCCACGCACGGCATGTAGCTAAGCGATCCACCGATGCTGTAGGGTCAGGGTTATATAGAACGTCCATCAAAGTCAGTCCCACTGGTAGGAACTTATCTTTTCAGGCCCGAGGAGGGGAGCAAGTGCGTTTTCAGTGCCATATAGGCCAGTGGCGCGCTGAGGTGTTTTCTCGTATAGGCGCTTTGTCTCGCCAGTCAGTGCTTCCTGTTGTGTGCAGCCAGGGAGAAGATGTTACGAGCAACCTGGAAGTTCTCAGTAAGTATCCTTGGTATAGCCAGCGCTGGATTCATGTACTAGGCCAAAATGTGTGTCCCACGATTGGAGCAGTTGTCTATGTGGGGAGGATAGGGTTGAGGGGAGGAGGGAACAGTACTTCTTCTGACTCTTCTCCTTTTTATTCCTCTACTCCTGATCGTTTTCGTTCTTCTGCTATTGATAACCGACTTGGCTATTTCTGCCACCCCTTTATTGTCAGAGCAGCTGCTGATTCAGATGATGCGTCAGGGTCGCATACTGCTTTGCCAACTAGCGATTCGTGTATATCCCTCGATCTAGGTAGCTCAGGGATCGTTCAGTTGTATAGAGATCATTCTGGAAATTGGCGGACTTACTGCCAGAAACATAACCTTCATGGCTGGCTCAGAGCCAAGAAACGCATTCGGCTATCTATCAATGACCTCAGTGTCGATCGCATTGCTATTCATACTTGTAAATATTCCTGTTCACCTTGCGTGGTTGTTACCACTCCAAAGCATGTAGCCAAACAACCAGCAGTATTTGATAAAAACGCTAAGTGGGAAGTAGTACCCCATAACGAATATCTTGCCCTGCAAAAAGTCGATAAAAGTGTTCTTTGGGTTCCTAAAGGGGAGGGGGGTTTTTCTGCATGGGACGTTTTTGATTCAAGTATCCCGAAATTCAGGAGGCAAGCTATAAATTACAATTTTCGCAGGGAATGTGTATTTCTAGGCCCGCTACCAGTTTTTTGGTTGCCCCCATCCCCAGATTGTTCTTTCTCCCAATACGTTAGGATAGCTGATAATTCTGACTCTGATTCTGAGGACAATACCCCAGATGTAGACCTCAATTTGGATAGCGGAGAAGCAGTTCGGTTTTATCCTTGGAATCGTGAGGTATGGATGGCTTATCTTCTTGACCATGACATCCTTGCAGAGGCTAAAGCAAAATCCTCTATTCGTTTATCTGCTAATGATCTAAAAGTCAGTAAATGGTCTTATCATATTTGCAGAGCTTGTCGGTTATATTGCGCGGTGGTTAACACTCCAGAGGACGAAATCAAAAACGCACGCGATCAAAGAAGGAAACAGCGACAAGAAGCAAGACGCCGGCGTGAGGAACAAAGGAGGCTCGAGGAGCAAAGAAAGCAAGCAGTAGCCCATAAAGCCCTGGTCCAAGAAATAGCTAGCCAAGACACTACCGAATCTACAACGCACTTTCACCAATTCTTGAGCCAATCACCGGAAGAGCAGCGGCAGCAAACCCGTTTGCAGCAGACCCTTCAACACCTAGGAGAGCAGGCTACAGATCAGCAAGCGCTGACCTCAGAAGCTATGATGGTTGCCTCTAGTGCAGATCCAGACCTTGCTGATAGCCAAGCTCACCTTTCAGCTGAAGAAGACCAGGACACACCCCAGCCATTAGCTGCTTCCCATCAAGGGCATCGCATACCAACAGACCGTCAGCCGCTCCAGACAAAGCCCAAGCAGCAGAGATACCCCTAGCTGCTTCCCATCAAGGGCATCGCATACCAACAGACCGTCAGCCGCTCCAGACAAAGCCCAAGCAGCAGAGATACCCCAAAAGAACGTCCAAACAGAAGCCCAAGCGCCCCAAGGGCAATCTATTTCAGGCCTCTAAGCCGCTAATCCTCAAACACCAAAGAGAAGACAGGCCCCAAAAACCGAAAGTCCAGGCACTCGATATCTGCATGATTTCGGCGTACCGTCTCGAAGTAGATCAAATCGCTACTGGCATCCTCAATTCCTACGTAATAGGCAAGCAACTTGACCCCAGCCACCAACTAACCCCTGAGCAAGTAACCTTGCTGCAGCTTCCCCATATCGTCCTCCCCTTTTTGACCAGCCTCCAGGAGCAGACCAGCGATTCCTTAGCTTCAGAGAGTTCCTGGCCAGAGCATCAGATACTGCAAGAAGCCCCTGTTACTGAATTCTATTCAGGCACATCCTCCAGCAGCCAGCTCCCCAGAGAGTCTTGGGAAACCCTCGAGGACCTCTTACAAAATTACCCAGCAACCCTGTCAACTGAAGCAAGAGCAACCTTTAGCAATACCATCGTTCCCTTATTGCAGAAAAAATGGGCCACAATATCCCCGGAGCTCCAAAAAACGATCATTTACTACTTTGCACATGGTGGGGTCCTGTATCCTCAGGTACTCCAAAATTGTCTTGTATCTGAGTGGGTCAGCCAGTCCATCTTGCAAGACCTATCCCAAGAAGCCCTATCAACCAACAATCCCAGCTTACGATACCGGTTTCTCAGCGCAATGTTGCCCCTCCAGCAGTCACAGCCAGGACCTGTCTTCACCCAATTCCTCCTGGCCTTACAAAAAAAGCAGCAGCAGTACAGCCTAGATCTCAGCACCCTGTGTCAGGTTTTGGAGTACCTTCCACTCCATACTGAGCAGGCTTGCGCATTAGTGAAGCAACCCGATGACACCTGGATTTCCCAGATCAAAGCAACCTGGCTGCAACCTCGCCTAGCGCATTTGAGCGAAACATGGGATGGCGATAAATGCCAAATCCTCCAGGAATATTTGACCTCTATGTCCTGGAGTGCCTCACTAACGGCCGATTTCTTAGATGCTTTACAGACAGAGCAAGACTACCCAGCCACAGAACGCTTCCTACGTTTTCTCTCCCAGCATTTCCTAGAGGAAGGAACCCTCATGGAGATCCTACTCAGAGGCCCACCCCAGGATGGAAGCAGCCCCTGCCAGAGCCAGAGATGGCACCGTGAAGCTGCCTGCAGCATCTTAGTAAAGACCTTGAAACAACTCTTTCCGACCCATGCCATCGTCTTACAAACCCACACCACTACCCTACTCCAGCAGCACCTCAGTACCTATGATGCCCTTAAAAAGTTGCTCCTACAGTTGTTGAAAGCAACTACCAACGCAACCCAACGCACAGCCCAGGGGCAGCAGCTAGCCACTGTCCTAGCGCTGCTTGTCGACTATCAAGCAGCATCCGATCTAGTAGAGAGGGCCTTAGCCACCCTGGCCGAGTGTCCTGTCAACAAGTGGGTACAGACCGTACACCAGATCTTAGTCAAGGCTACCTTCCAAGATTCTCATGAGCTCACACCATCAGAAATTACCTCAAGCATTGCCCAGAGCGCCCCACAAGCGAATTTTGCAGGAGATGCGGCACGCCTACTAGCAAGCTACCACGCCCTCGTGGGCACCTACCAAGGGCCTTCTTCCATCCTATCCCATAAAGCCCCTATTTCCAGCTGGGAGCAAGCCAAAGTGACCCAATGGGCCCAGCAAGTCAAAGCAGGCAAAAAAAAGGTCTCACAAAGCGAAATGCTGGCCGTCATTCAGCGGGCCATAGAGTTACAACATGACTTTCGACCCCGTGATACCCAACTGCTGTCTGTCCTGACCCTGCTCAACCCTGCCCAGAACACTAGCCGGATATCTCAAATCAATACTGGCGAAGACAAGTCCCTGATTGTAGCCATGATAGCAGCCATCCATTCCCTACAAGGCCAGCAAGTCGATGTGCTCACTACCTCGAGCGAACTAGCTCTCCCCGAAGTCCGCAAGCAGCAGCCCTTCTTCAGCATGCTCTCCCTGACAGTAGGCCAAAATAGCCTCCCTGGCAAAAGCGATGCTGATAAACAGGCCATCTACCAAAAAGACATCGTCTATGGGACAGCAGAAGACTTCCAGGCAGATATTCTCCGCACAGAATTTTTCCGCAAAGCCATCAGAGGCAAACGCGGCTTTGGCGTCGTGATTGTCGATGAAGTAGACAGCCTGCTCTTTGACGATCGCTCGCACAGCACCCGCCTTTCCAGCCCAATGCCTGGCATGGACCTAGAGCTAGAGACAGTCTTGGCGACTATCTGGCACCAAGTCCATTTCATAGCCAGCCGCTTCCGTACCCTCAATGGCCCCACCTACTTTGTGCTACCTGGAGATCCAGCACCTGATGTAGCCGAGAACAAAATTCTTGTAGAGGACAAAGTATCCTTTATCAAAGCGCAAACCCAGGCGTATCTCAATAGTCTATTGCGGGAGCTAACCCTAGAAGAGCGCGAGCAACTCAAAGACTATGAAGAACGCACCATTCGCATCGAGGAGCTCGCCAGTTCCATGTCCAAAGCATCGGACGAGCAGCGCCCTGAGCTAGAAGCACAACTCAAGTTAGCCGTTGAGGCCTTGGAAACAGCTCCCTGGAAGCAAGCAAAGGAATACCTAGCAGTCCCCCAACACCTACAAGAGTTTGCTCGGAGCCAAATCCCCCACTGGATCGATAGCGCCATCTTAGCCCTATTCCACTACAAAAAAGACCAGCACTACGACATCAAAAACGGCAAGATTGTCCCCATCGACTATGAAAATACCGGCGTGTTACAGCATAACACCGTCTGGGACAATGGGCTAGCCCAGTTCTTACAAATCAAAGAAGGGCTAGCCATCCAACCAGAGCAAGTCTCGAACAACTTTATCTCTAAGATAGGCTATTTCAAAAGGTATGGAGACCGCCTCTATGGGGTTACAGGCACGCTAGGCAACCAGGCCACCCGCGAATTTCTCTCAGCCGTCTACAAGACAGACATGGTTGTTGTCCCTCCTTACAAAGAGCGCCAGATTGCCGGCAATGACCACTCCGCTTACCGCTGCAAAGAACTACTTGCCAGAATCTTGCCTACAGAAGAATCCTGGTATAAGGCCACCCAGGCCAGTGTTTTGCGCTCAGCCCGCAACGGACAGGCCGTACTAGTCATCTGCAAATACATTCGCCAAGTCCAGTACCTCAAAGAGCAACTCCAGTCCCAGTATGCCCCAGACAAAATCTATACCTATACCGGCAAGCAGCACTTTGACAAGACCCGCGTATCGGCAGGCGAGATCATCCTTGCCACCAACATAGCCGGCCGTGGCACAGACCTTACTACCGACCCAGAGGTAGAGGCCAATGGAGGCCTGCACGTATGCATTACCTTTTTACCAGCAAATAGCAGGGTAGAACTACAAAATGCAGGCAGAGCAGCCCGGCAAGGCCAGAAAGGCACAGCCCAGCTCATCCTCTTGCACCCAGACAAGCGCATGGCCATAGAAGCGCTTCGCGCCCAGCGGGATCAGCAAGAAGCAGCAACCCTATCAAAAGCCAAAAGTGAGGTAGCCGACATGCTCCTCCAAGACTGGCTCTTTAAGAGATATTGCGAGCTAGAAGCGCAACTCCTCCCAACTGTCGAGGACTTAGACAAACTGAACCTGCTACAACATCTACGCAACCACTGGGCAGCCTATTCCGAGTATGCCCTAGCCCCAGACAAAGTCCAAATCCACTATAGATCGTATATACAACACCAAGCACAGGCACAGCTAGCCCAAAGAAAAGAGGCAGCAACTAGAAAACGCAACGCCGCCTTAGAAGCAGAAACAGCGTCAGCACCAAAGGAAGGCAACTCCCCTTTATCAGCAGCAGCAGCGGCGAAAAGCGATGCTCCAACAACAACAGATCCAGCAGCAAACGATGCCTTCCTACTAGCGCAAATAGATGACCCAGCATTCCTACAAGAATTACAAGCTGCCTTAAAACAAGCCTTCCCAGAAGCAGCCTTTGTCGAGCAATACACAAATTACCTCCAGGAGCAATTTATCTACTACGTCAGTGTCCAGCAAAAGCTCCCTGCAGATGTTCTCTCAGCTTTTCTTTATAACCAACCGCTAGACCTGGCTAGCACAACCCAAGCCAAAGAGTGGGCCAAGCAGTATGGCTAGACCGAGCACGAAAGAAGAGGCCTGCAAGAAACCTGGGGCCTGTGGCATCAACGACATAGCCATACCCACCACACAAAAACAGACCTCCAGGAGGCTTTTGATAGCTTTGCCACTGAGATACGGCAGGCAGCAGCCCAGGATGACCTGATCCAGAATCCCTATCACTTGATAGGCAAAGGTAATGACAAGCTAGCCCAAGGCTACACATCCATTGCCATCCAGGCCTATAAAAAAGCCATTAAAAAAGACCCAAACAACCTCAATGCCCACCACCTACTAGCCAGGGCCTTGCTGACAAAAAATAACAAAAACAACCTCCAGGAGGCACAAGAAGTACTGGAAAAGGCTACGTACCTGATCCAGCACCACGTACAGCCTGTCCTACTCTCCTTAGACGCCCTGATCGGACAAACAGGCAAAAAGCCCCGCATCTCTGAGCATGTCCAGTACAAGCTCGATACCCTTTTTCAACAGCAAAACTACATTCAGGTTGTACTAAAGGCCCTAGAGATAGCCCAAGAACAAAAATGGTCAGTAAAGATTACAGCCACCCCCACCCTCGAAGAAGTCTGTAAAGACGCAGAAGGCGACCGTACCCAAGCCATTGCCGAAGCCAAACTCAATGGACTCCACCGCTTCTTTATCATCGAAGCAAGACAGCCAGTCCCCTACCGATCTATTACAGCCGTGGCATGCATCGGACTGGTCCAGATCTCCGTAGGCTGCTATTTGGCCTCTTACTCCTTTGGCGCAGCTGCCCCAATCTCACAAAAACTCATCTTCGAAGGCGTTACAGACCTGATAAACGCAGGGAGCTCCAGCTTCAGTGGCGACTTGAG
Organism: Bacteroidota bacterium; assembly: GCA_039029235.1. Classification (GTDB taxonomy): domain Bacteria; phylum Bacteroidota; class Bacteroidia; order Cytophagales; family Amoebophilaceae; genus JBCBRR01. The sequence goes on from JBCCGO010000002.1 coordinate 22,026, forward strand.
TTGGGACGCCTGGGGCAAGGGGAAAGCCATTAGCTACGCTGTATCGCTGGGATCAGCAGGTGTGGGTTATGGTATAGCACAAATTAAGGAAGCCCAGGTAGTTGCCCAAACAGCTGCCAAAACCTTAGAGGGCGTTAAGACAGCTGTTCAAAACCCAGGACGCTGGAACACTGTAATAGGCCGCCAAGGCCTACAAGTTGCCGCAAAAAGAGTAGGAATAGAACTAGGCAAAGGCATCGCCAAAGAATGCGCCAATGTCCTGATTGACTATGGGATAGATACTACCCTCGTCCCAGCCATCGAGCAGAAGGTACTCAAACAAGTAACAAAACAGATCACCGAAGCTTTAGAAAAGAACGATTTGGTCATAGAACTCCTGGCCCAGGATGTTAAAAACCAGAACAATGATTGGCAAGACCGATTGATACAAGAAGGCTTGACATTGCTAGAGCCAAAGAAAAACAACGAGTGGCGCGAGATCTCCCAAGCCATAGCCGAAGGCATAGCCTCGAATCAAGTCCAAAGCATAGCCCTCATCTTGAAAGGCACAAAAATGGCCTTTGCCTCACAAAAGATCTGCACCATGACCGATAACTTCTTGAAAAAGTTTGACCAGCAGATAATCACCTCATACGCAGCCCATCGCCAAAAACTCCAGCAGAAAACCCTAACAACAGCTGACCAACAAGATCAGACAGCCCAGCAACAAGTAGCCAGCGCCCTGCCTATAGACGAAGACCAGATCGAAGTACACCCGGTGCACATGGACCAAGACTACAAGAGCGACCTGCTGCGTGTATATTACGATACAACCTCCTCTAGCATTAGCCAGCTCGCTCGCGCCTTGAGCAACCGTATTGCCAGCCAAATGACCCAGAAAATACAAGGCAGCAGCATCTGGCCTATAACCCATATGGCAGTAAATATGGGCATCGATCATCTGCTCAAAGACGTAGAGCGTTGTGTACAAACCCAGGAGAAAAAGTACCAAGCCGAAGGAGACGTACACTTGATTAGCGACCTAGTGGCCTCTGAAGAAAATTCACAACAAGACCAGCCAGCAACCGATTCCCCACAAGATAAAGAAGGAAGCATAGCTGAGGCAGGACCCGCTGCTAAAATCATCAACAGACGTATCGAAATCTATAACGAGCACGATCAGCTCATTGAAGTCAGGGGTCGGAACTTACCAGGTAACCCTATCAAAATACGACACAAGCCCTCAGAAGACGGCAAGTCAGGCCACTGGGAACCTTATGGCACAAAAGCAAAAGTAACTTACAGCGGAAAAAACAACTGCTTCTACGATGCCATAGCCTGCCAGGTTCCTGGCATGAACGGTGCCGAGCTTAGAGTACAAACTGAAAACCGCATTGCCAACTCTAAGTATGCCACAGACTTACAGAACGCCGTCAGCAAGCTCGAAATTATGAATCTAGGTGCCCTGAGGAGGGGGGTATGTGACGGCGAATGCATGGATCCCAGAGAGGAGCTAGAGATATCCTATAAATACTTTAACGAATGTGTAAAGCGTGGGGACGCTGAAGCTGCCGAAAAGGCCTTCGAAGAAATAATAGAACTAAAGGCAGCCATAGAACAGGGAGATAAGATCCTCAAGGAGATCGTCAATTGGATTCCTGTACTCGGTTCGCTTTGCGAAGCTGTGCAGCAATACCAAAAGGACAATACAGGCCAAGCTGCCTTTCATGCTGCTATGGCAGCGGGAGAGGCCGTTGGGGTAGGCTTGATTGTTAAGGGAACGAAGGGGGCTAAGCTGGCTTGGAAAGGGGGTAAGGTTGCTGCTGCTAGGAAAGGGAAAGCTGTTGTGAAAGCGATGGATGGGTCTGGGAAGGTAGCCAAGGTGAATAGCCATGATAGATTCCATTGTGAGGGCGAAGGAACTGGAGGAGGTAATAAAAAAACGCCTCCGGGAGATTTAAGAAAACTTAAGAATGGTCAAGGGTGGAAGGATAAGAAAGGCAATATTTGGAAAAAAGATAAAATGCACCAAGACCATTGGGATGTGACTGATCCCAAGACAGGAAAGAAAATTAAAGAAGTTGATTTTAATGGCAATCAGATTTGGCCCGATGGGCCTAAGAACAAAGGCAAAAAGTAAAGAACATGAAAGCTAAGCACCCTTATTTAGAGTATGAAGAATCAAGTTTGTGGCGTGCTGTTCAGCATGCACTGAATGAGCTAATAGAGAATCAGGACTTAGTATTGCAAACAAGAGAGGAATATGTCATAGGCTACATATGCCAGATCGTTGAGCAGCGGGCGGGAGAGAGAATATAGTTCGTTCTTTAACTAACCCCAATCTGGCTTTTAGGTTTGTTCTATCCAAACATAGGTACTATTGTTATTGGGTTGTGAACCTGGGGAAAAGTCTTCAGCATTTCCCCAAGTTCACAACATGTAAAAATGCAATTCCAGGTGTCCATCATTTATATCCTAAACAATAATGAAATATAGAAGAAGATTTAAGGCACAGCATGGAAATTTTAGCTTCTTAATGCAAGAAGATCGTCCTGAGGTAGGCGTTTACATGTATGTATCCAAATCAGAAGAATACAAACCAGGAAAATACTTTCGAGATGATTTACAAGACAGTATTGATATATGTAAAGAAGTGGCTTATGAAGACTATGGGGTTCCTCTAGATGCTTGGGAAGAAATAGAACCTCTTATCATACCATAAATGAGGCTTTGTAGCAGAGAATAGTCATGGAGAGGTGGAGCCTAGGGTATTGGAGCGTTTTGATCCAAAGTACATTGATGCTTTAGCAAGAGGAGATCTAGCAGAGGCAGAGCGCATTAAACAAGGTTGGGTACCCATACTTGGCTCTGGTGTAGCAGCTTACGAAGCCTTAGAAGAGGACAAGACAGGCCAAGCTGCCTTTCATGCTGCTATGGCAGCGGGAGAGGCCGTTGGGATAGGGTTGATTGCTAAGGGAGCGAAGGGGGCTAAGCTGGCTTGGAAAGGGGGTAAGGTTGCTACTGCTAGGAAAGGGAAAGCTGTTGTGAGCGTGGTACAGGGAGAGCAGGCTGCTGGTAAGGTGGTGGGTGGGGTTGCTAAGGAGGGTGCAATTCGTACATTAAGTGATCCCAGTACGCTACGCGGGGCAAAGATGTCGGAGGTTAGTAAGCTTATACCTAAAGGCTGGAAAAAGATGCCCCTTAAAAAGGGGAGGGGAGTACGTTATGTTAATCCCGAAAAACCTGGAGCATCAATCTTAATAGAACGTGGGTGGGAAAATACAACAGACCTAGCACACTCTGGGCCATACGTTAGGATAGCACGTGATGGCAAGATTACTCGTATCCCTTTATCTGGTAACCCTGCGCTATGATACAGTATGATGTAAATATCGAAAAATTACTACTGGCAAGTATTGAAGACTATTGCGGCCTTTGGGAAATGGTATGGGAAATTAACACCCTATACCCTCATCTTTCTTCAAAAGCAAGTCAGCGCGTTGCTTATCGATGTATACTATACTTGATATCGAAAGACTTCGTGAAACTATTTTACTGTCAAGAGCCGTATGGCAAAATGATAGAAATAGCAAGTGGAGATAGTCAAGTTGATTTGTTACAGGATCTAAAGATTTGGGAACCTCCACTACCTGAGGCTTGCTCGGTAAGAGTTTCTGCTACAAAAGCTGGTGAAAAGTATTATAATGATATGATAGTTTTGAAGAAGTATCAGTCCAACTGACACGGAACTTCGTTTCGTGTCAGCATATGCTGCTCTCCCCGCTAGCGCGAAAGTTACTTCCGTGCGCTACCAGCCTTAAGCAGCCTTACTTGCCAGGATACTTGTCTAGCTGGCATGGAAGAGAAACTGAGCTGCCCCCATTTACTGCTCTAGTTTTATGGAGAAGTTCATTAAATCGAAAGCCGTAATGTTGAATGTTCCTAGAACTAGGAAAGGATTAGGAAAAAGAGCCTTTATACCATTCAAGTAGTCGAATGAATAGAGAATTTGAAAAGGTAAATAATGTTTTGGCAGAGTGGGATCCACTAGACGTTGGCAGAAATATTGCCCAGGAAGAATACAAAGCCTATGTTCCTTCCATATTAAGGGTCATTAAGGACAAACAAGAATTAAGGTACTGTTTAGAAGATATGTTGATTAACAGATTGGGCTTGGAATATGACCCCACTAATGCAAAAGATCTGCTAAGTTTACAAACTATCTGCGACCAGTTAGTGGATCAGGTATAAGTTCACCTATCTCCCCCTGTCTTTTCCTGAGTAAGCTAGACGCCAATCAGCAGACAAATCTAGCGAAGTTCAGAGGGGAGCAAGCCAGCCGCACGTGGAACCGGGTGAGTGGGGCCAGCCACACCAGCCAGCCTATGGCTCACATGGCCTGGAATGCGCGCCACCAAGAGGCCCTCGAGGGGAATAATAAATTTGTCGCCGAGCATGGGGAGGTGAGGCCGCAAATGCTTGAGCATTTAGATCTTCGCTACCAAAGGGCAGTAGCAGCAGGCAACCTAGCAGAGGCACAGCGTATTAAAGAAGGTTGGGTACCCATACTTGGCTCTGGTGTAGCAGCTTACGAAGCCTTAGAAGAGGACAAGACAGGCCAAGCTGCCTTTCATGCTGCTATGGCAGCGGGAGAGGCCGTTGGGGTAGGCTTGATTGCTAAGGGGGCGAAGGGGGCTAAGCTGGCTTGGAAAGCGAGGAAACTTGCTAATCCAGGAGCTAAGCTTTGGCCTACTGCTAGTAATGGAAGAACTGTTATAAATGGAGTTGAGTATACGACACATGCACTTGAACGAATGCAGCCTGTTGGGACAATTATAAAAGGGGATAAATTATTTAGTCGAGGAATTCCACCTTCTGCGATTGAAAATGCTATAAAGTTCGGGAAGGTAAGTCCAGGTAAGACAGCCGCAGAAGTTGTGCGAACATTTGAAAATGTCAGGGTGGTAACGAATCCCCAGGGTACGCGTGTAATCACAGTGATCAAATTAGGCAATTAGTTTATGAAATTTAACGAACATCAGTCGAGATTGTGGGGGAATATGATTAGAGCTATTGAAGATTTTCGCAAGGAGAAAATTCAGTACTTTGATCTTGTTTATGGCCTGGAAAGTGCCCTATATGCAGGAGAATTCAAAGACCAAAATCTCATTAAACAATGGTATGATTATTGGACACCTTTAGAAATCTTAGCTGCAACAAAGGGAAATAATGTACTTCCTGAAGATATTAATGAAGATTTAAAATTAATGGAGTCATTTTTAAAGAGTATTCTAAGTAAAGATATGGTCAGATGAGCCCCCAAATGAGTCAGGCAAATGATACACACCATGCTTTCCCAAAGAGTGTGAAAGGTTATGCCACCAAATTTGGACAGTGGAGTACAAAAGTTGGGGCAGACGGTAAGTTATATCAGTGGCTAGAAATGTCGGGTAGATATGGAGGGGAAACAAGTACATTCGAATTTATCAAGGATGCAAATGGAATTATTACGCGCCGTTTTTTTAGTGTGTATTGAAAGTGTGTATTGAATATGAAGTTAGTATCAGAATATTCCGATTTTACAAGACTTAAGGGAAGGTCTTTAGCAGAAATAAATCCAGGAAGCGATGGAAGGGCTTTAAGTGTAGAAGATGCCTTACAAGCAATAGAGTTGCTCAGGAGCGAACAATTACCAGTATTAGGAGGGGATATCTTATCAATTGCCTATGGAGGAAAGCTTGTTTACGCATATCAACTCTGGGGATCAGAGTATCATTTTTTGAACTGGCATTATGATAGAAGCGAAAATGAAAATTACTCTGAATACTGCAAGAGAAGCTACAAGACTGCTCAAGAATATATTCAAAAATCGACTAACATAGCCAAGAAATTAGGGAAGTTGAACTACATAGTCCTCGTAGTCTAAAATTAAAGCCCTAATAGCACCAGTGTTTTTCACTAGTACGCCCCCCATAGCTACGAACCGCACATTCAGCTAGAGGCTCTGAAAAATGGTAAATGGGCAGATGCAATTCCAGGTGTCCATCATTTATATCCTAAACAATAACAATAATGGAATATATAAGATTTAAGGCATATATAAGATTTAAGGCACAACATGGAGATTTTAGCTTCTTAATAGAAGAAGATTTTCCTGAAGTGGGCGTTTACATGTATATATACAAATCAGGGAAAGGCTTTCGAGATGAGTTACAAGACAGTATTGGTATATGTAAACGACGTGCTTATAGAAACTATGGCGTCCCTCTAGATGCTTGGGAAGCAATAGAACCTCGTATCATACCATAAATGAGGCTTTGTGGCAGAGAATAGGCATGAGAGGTGAAGCCTAGGGTATTGGAGCGTTTTGATCCAAAGCACATTGATGCTTTAGCAAGAGGAGATCTAGCAGAGGCAGAGCGCATTAAACAAGGTTGGGAGGGCTTTGAAGGTTGGGTACCCATACTTGGCTCTGGTGTAGCAGCTTACGAAGCCTTAGAAGAGGGCAAGATAAGCCAAGCTGCCTTTCATGCTGCTATGGCAGCGGGAGAGGCCGTTGGGGTAGGCTTGATTGCTAAGGGAGCGAAGGGGGCTAAGCTGGTTGTGAAAGGGGGTAAGCAAGCCTTGCAAGCTGTGAAAGCGGTGACTGGTGGTGTGGAGGCAGCTGCTGAGGGGGCAAAGGCCTTATCTGAATTAGGTCTAAAAAATGGAATGAAAGTTTCATCAAGTAGGGCCTTAGAATTAGGAGAACAATTTTTAGGTAAAGGATATAAAGAACTTATACCAGGAAGTGGAAGATATGTTTCGGCTGATGGAACAAGAGTATTTAGAATGGGAACGAGAGATATATTAGGCAAGCACGGTGCAGGCCCGCATGTTAACTTAGAAATATTTATACCAAACCCTGCAAAATCGGGAAAAATGATGCGAATCAATAATTTTCATATTTATTTAACTGACTAGTATGGAAATAAAATTAAATATACCCGAATATTCACCTGATACTGGTATTAAATCAGAATGGCAGGATGGCTTTGAAATAAAAGTCCAAGGTGAGGAAGGAGAGACAGTTATTGTTGCTAACAAAGCTGGATTAATTTCATTAGCAAAACAACTTTTGACACTAGCTCAAGATGCAGTTCCAGCAGGGAGTCACTTACACTTTGATGACTACAACTCTTTAGAGCAAGGTTCGACTGAATTGATTATTGCGAAACGATAAAGTATGCCCAATCTGGGGCTGTGTAAAAAGTCCAAAGCTGTCCTGAGTCTCCAGACTACGGACAGCGGTGGTCTACCTACCACGAAGCGCAGCGGAAAGCGAGCAACAGCAGACGCACCTAGCGAAGTTCAGAGGGGAGCAAGCCAGCCGCACCAGCCGGCCAGAGGCCAATACGGCCTTTAATCACCGAAACCAAGCAGCCCTCCAGCAAAACCATGATGAGGTCGCCGCGCATGCTTGAGCATTGCTAACATAATAAAGCAATATTGAGTTAACACTCCCACCTTGTTAGGGGCTCCCAGACCTTCCCTACGCGTACTGGGGTTACTGCAAGGGGTCTGGTAGCCCTGCGGGCTACCAGACCCCTTGCATCACCTTCTAGGTCAGCTTCTAACTTCTACTCAAAGCCAGCCTCCGTGCTCAGCTTCCTAGCAAATTTGTAATTTTGCTTTTATTATACCAAATATTTCTTCAACTTCTCCCAAAGGCAACACCTGTAAAATAAAACCTTCCGTCGCTGTCCTTGGCCTGGAGACGAAGGACTTTTAGAAGCATTGCCTCAAGAAATAGGTAAAGCAAGTCCATTACAGAGTTCGTATCAAAGACTATTTTGTAGCATTTACCCCGCTTCTGCTTACTACCACCTGAAATATTCTTCTATATTTTACGTAAAATAGCTAGATTAGCAGTCTTCGTCTAACAACAAAAATCCACTGAGATGGCAAAAGAAGCCCAAGAAAGAATTATTCCTATCAACATAGCTGATGAGATGCGCAGTGCTTACATCGACTACTCTATGTCGGTGATCATTGCTAGGGCTTTGCCCGATGTGCGGGATGGCCTGAAGCCCGTGCATAGAAGAGTACTTTATAGCATGCATGAGCTAGGGCTGACGCATAGCAAGCCCTTCAAAAAGGCAGCTAGGATTGTAGGAGAAGTTCTGGGTAAGTACCACCCGCACGGCGATAGCTCCATATACGACGCTATGGTCAGGATGGCGCAAGCATGGTCTCTCCGCTACCCACTCATTCAGGGGCAGGGGAATTTTGGTTCCGTAGACGGGGACGAGCCTGCTGCCATGCGGTATACAGAAGCACGCCTAGAACACATAACCGAGGAGCTACTGGCAGATTTGAGCAAGGACACAGTAGACCTCCAGCCTAACTTCGATGACTCGCTGCAAGAGCCCACAGTACTCCCTGCTAAGCTCCCTAACCTGCTCATCAATGGCAGCTCAGGGATTGCTGTAGGTATGGCTACAAGCATGCCTCCCCACAATCTCACAGAAGTCATTGATGGTATTATAGCCCATATCGATAACCCCGCCATCACCTTGGAAGAGCTGATGCAGTATATCCCAGGTCCTGATTTCCCCACAAGAGGCACTATTCACGGTCATCAAGGAATTCAAGCAGCTTACCAGACAGGCCGGGGCAAGATCGTCATACGCGCTAGAGCCAGTATAGAAACAACGCCCACTGGCAGGGAGCAGATTATCGTAACAGAACTCCCCTACCTAGTGAATAAATCGCTGCTGATAGAAAGGACAGCCCACCTAGCCAATAGTAAAAAACTCGAAGGCATTGCTGACATCAGAGATGAGTCAGACAAAGAAGGCTTGAGAATCGTCTACGACTTAAAAAAGGAAGCCATAGGCCAAGTAATACTCAATAATCTCTACAAGCACACAGCCCTGCAGTGCTCCTTTGGCGTCAACAATGTCGCTTTAGTAAAAGGGAAACCCCAGCTGCTAAGCCTCAAAGCGCTCATTGAGCATTTTGTAACCCATCGGCATGCAGTACTAGTCAGGAAGACGCAATATGAGCTCAGCCAAGCAGAAAAAAGACTCCATCTCCTGCAAGGCTATCTCGTGGCACTCGGTGACCTAGATACCATCGTTGCCCTTATACGCGCCGCCCAAGATCCAGAGACAGCTAAACAACGTCTGATACAAAGGCTTCAGCTCAGCGAAGTACAAGCCAAAGCTATCCTAGATATGCGGTTGCAGCGACTGACAGGTATGGAGCGAGAGAAAATTGTGGAAGAGCATGCCGAGGTAGCCCAGCTCATTGTTCGCTTGCTCAAAATACTGGATGACCAAGCCATACGGATGCAGCTGATCAAGGAAGAGCTAGCAACGCTGAGAGAACGCTATGGAGATGTGCGCAGGACGATCATTGAGTACAATGTCGATGACTTGCAGGTGGAGGATATGATTGCCGACGAACCAATGGTCATTGCCATCTCAAGCCAAGGATATATTAAAAGAACACCACTGGCAGTGTACAGAACACAGAGCAGAGGCGGAGTAGGTGCCCGAAGCTCTACAACCCAAGAAAACGACTTTATTGCTCATCTGTTTGTCGCTTCGGCCCATCACTACTTGCTGATCTTCACAACCCTTGGTAGAGTATACTGGAAGAAAGTGTACACCTTGCCAGAAGGTAGCAAGACAGCCAAAGGGAGAGCCATCCAAAACCTCATCCCCATAGCAGCTGGCGATCAAGTGAAGAGCATAATCAAAGTCAAGACCCTAGATGACCTTACTTATGTAGCCAACCACTTCATGGTCATGTGTACAGTCCACGGCATGATCAAGAAAACACCTTTAGCAGCCTATGCAAAGCCCAGATCCAACGGTATCCAAGCCATCAAGATCAGCCAGGGAGATAGCCTGCTAGAAGTAAAACTTACCCAAGGGAATGACCATCTGGTCATGGCCCTGCGGTCAGGTAACGCCATTCATTTTCACGAGCGCGACGTGCGTGCTATGGGCAGGATAGCAGCAGGAGTAAAAGGAGTTACCCTGGCCCATCCAGATGACCAAGTCGTAGGCATGGTAGCCATCCACCACCCCCAAACAGATCTACTGATAGTTTCTGAGAAAGGATTTGGCAAGCGCTCTGCAGCAGCAGCCTATCGAATCACCAAACGTGGAGGCAAAGGCGTAAAAACCCTTCATATCACTGCCAAAACTGGGCCCCTCATAGCCATCAAAGAAGTCACCAATACAGACGAGCTATTGATCATCAATAAGGTCGGTATAGCCATCAGGATAGCAGTAGCAGCACTACGCACTATAGGACGTAATACCCAAGGTGTACGCCTGATTCGCCTAAATAGCGGCGATATAGTTACTTCCGTAGCCAAGATTGAAGAAAAGTTATACAATGAAGTGGCATGAATGAGGACACTACATAAGCAGGAGACAAGCCTTACGGCCAGTACGTGCCAGGATAGTAGTAAGCAGGTTACTGATGATCAGGCTAGAGACCGTCTACTCCTATAGGCCGTTAGTAACGTGCGCATAACTTCCTAACTACAGCTATAACCATAAAACCCAATGACAAACCTTGTTTCCCAGGCAAGATTCCCAATAAAAATTCTCTTGGCCCTCTTAGCTCTCTCAGCTTGTTGCTGTTTTTTTTTAGGCTGCCTCTTCTATTACCACCTCTTCTGAGCCGTAACGAAGAGGCAACCACACCAACATTCCAGATTGTAGCTACTACCAGCATGCTCGGGGATATGGTCCAGAACATTGTAGGGGACAAAGCAGCTGTAGTAACACTTATGGGACCAGGAATCGATCCACACGTATATAAAGCCAGCCCGAAAGACGTCAAAGCACTGGGCAAAGCTGATGTGATTTTTTATAACGGGCTACACTTAGAGGGGAAAATGGCCGATGTGCTCCGTAGCTTCCGATTACAAAAGCCTGTCTATGCAGCAATCGATGGAATTGACTCGGGTCACTACCTGGCAGACCCGAACTTCTCCGAAGGTGTAGACCCTCATATCTGGTTTGATGTATCCTTGTGGAAACAAGCCGTAGCATATATCAGTAAGCAACTACAAGCAGCAGATCCAACCACTGCCACCTGTTACCAGGCCAATACAGCACGATATATACAGCAACTAGACCAGCTACACCAGGCCACGCAAGAAGCTATTCAACAGATTCCCAAGCCCCAGCGTGTACTCATCTCAGCCCACGATGCTTTTAGCTACTTAGGACGTGCCTATGATATAGAAGTTAGAGGTTTGCAGGGCATATCCACCGTAGAGGAGTGCGGGCTGAGAGATATCACTAACCTGGTCAATTTTATTATCGAGCGCAACATCAAGGCTGTCTTCCCAGAGACTTCTGTGCCAGATAAGCCGCTCAGAGCCGTTTTAGAAGGCTGTAAGCAGAGAGGGCACCAGGTGACCTTAGGAGAACCGCTATATTCTGACGCATTAGGGCAGGCAAGTACTCCAGAAGGGACCTACATTGGTATGGTAGAGGCTAATATCAAAGCCATCGTTAACGCCCTGCAGTGATGAGCAACCCAGCTGAAAGTCCGCTAATAGAGATACATGACCTAACAGTTTCTTACGCTAAGAAGCCCGTACTATGGGATATAGACCTCTCCCTACCTCCTGGCAAGCTCACAGGCGTCATAGGCCCCAATGGCGCAGGGAAGTCAACCCTACTCAAAGCTATCATGGGGCTGATACCCCTAGACAGTGGATTTGTCAAGCTCTTCAGCGAACCCCTGCACAGAGTCAGAAAAAAGGTGAGCTATGTACCGCAACGAGAATCGGTAGACTGGGACTTTCCTGCCTCAGTACTCGATGTAGTAGTTATGGGCAGGTATGGACAGCTCAGGCTCTTTCAGCGACCACGCAAGACCGATAAAGAAATGGCCATGCAGTGTCTACAGCAAGTAGGTATGGAAGCCTTTGCCCAACGACAGATAGCACAGCTCTCTGGTGGGCAGCAACAGCGGGTGTTCCTGGCCAGGGCTCTGGCACAGGAAGCGCAGCTGTACCTGATGGACGAGCCTTTTGCAGGGATAGATGCTGCTACAGAGCAAGCCATCATTACCTTGCTACAAAGCCTGGCACAGCAGGGGAAATCTGTCATTGTAGTCCATCATGACTTACACACAGCCCTTGATTATTTTGACTGGGCTGTACTACTCAATATGCGCTTGGTAGGTGCTGGTCCAGCACAAAAAATATTGACACCTGCCTTACTCCAAGAGACTTATGGAGGCAAGCTGGCCATACTGAGTCAAGTAAGTGAGTTATTGCAAAAAAGAGAGCTCGCTCCTAGAGAAGACCGGCGATGACCTTGTCTATAGCGTTCATGCAAACCTTACTTCAATTTCTCTCGCTAGCCGATCCTAATGTCCGCTACGTAGTACTAGGCACCATGCTCCTGACCAGTAGTAGTGCCATGGTGGGGTCGTTTGCTTTACTGAAGAAAAAAGCCTTGGTAGGGGATGCCATTGCCCATGCCGTGTTCCCTGGCGTATGCCTATCCTTTATCCTTACAGGGGACAAGCACCCCATTTATTTAACCCTAGGTGCCTTTGCTACCAGCTGGCTCTCTCTGTATCTGATTGATATCATGCCTGTCCATACCAAAATCAAAGAAGATACCGCCATAGCCCTTGTTTTGTCTATTACCTTTGGCTTAGGTACCCTACTCCTTTCTATCATCCAGCGCTCTGGCAATGCAGCCCAAGTAGGACTAAGCAACTTCCTCTTTGGCAAAGCAGCAGCCTTGCTAGGCGATGACTTGCTTACCCTGGCTATCCTTAGCCTATTCATCACGATCACCCTCATTCTTTTCTTCAAAGAGTTTGCCCTCATAGCCTTTGACAAAGCCTTTGCCCAAGCCATAGGCTTGCCAGTTCGGCACCTTGAGGCTGTATTTACCAGCCTTACCGTGCTAGCCATCGTCCTAGGCATTCGTGCCGTGGGTATTGTACTCATGGCAGCCATGCTCATCACGCCTGCAGCAGCAGCTCGGCTCTGGACAGACCAGCTCCCCAAGATGGTGCTGCTTTCTGCTGTACTAGGGATGATAGCAAGCATAGCCGGTAGCTTTGTTTCCTATATAGCTCCTGGCATGTCTACAGGCCCCTGGATCGTACTCGCTATCACACTTATAGCCTATAGCTCCTTGCTATTAGCACCCCGGAAGGGATTATTAGCTAAAAAGCTGCGCCGGCGTAGACATCAGCAAAAAACGCTCGCCGAGAATATCCTCAAGCTGTTTTATGAGCTAGGTGAGCGGGAGGGGGAGCACTTTTTTCACAGACCTGCGGCTCAGCTCTTGGTACATAGACCTATGCCGCTACATATCTTGATGCACGGTCTCAGAAGCTTACAACGCCAGGGCCTAGTACAGCAGCGCGGTGATACATGGCGACTAACAGAAGTAGGCGAGTATCTAGGCCAGCAAATAAGCCAGCGGCACCAGCTATGGGAGTTTTATCTGACCCGGCACCTCAAAATCAAGCCTGACCATGTACACGAAGATGCTGAGTCCATTGAACATGTGCTTACTCCTACCTTGGTCAGAGAATTGCGTAAGTCGCTAGAAAATATGCAATAAGGTATGCACTAGGCAGCATGCTGCCTAGCTCTCTGAAAAGCAAGCTAGAGAACCACGCCCCTGAGTTGCTTCGCTATGTCGAGGAGGATTATCCATAGAATCTCCAAAGCGCACTCGCCTCAGAGCAATGGTATGTGGGGACGATTCGAGAAGACGATGAAGTTGCTACCGCCTAGTACAAGCTTCTGGCTATCGGTTGGTTATCCTGCGGCCTTGCTAGGGGCTTTCTGGGCTGCCCGTAAAGTATTGCCTAGTAGTGCTGCAATAGTCATGGGGCCTACGCCTCCAGGTACGGGTGTGATATAGCTACACTGTGGCGCCACTTGTTCAAAATCTACATCACCCTGCAGGCCATATCCTGTTTTGCTGGTCAGGTCCGGTACACGCGTAATGCCTACGTCAATCACGACAGCCCCTTGCTGCACCATAGCTGCTGTAATCATCTTGGGCTTGCCCACCGCTACCACCAAAATATCTGCTTGGCGGGTATAGCTGTCCAAATCTTGGGTATAGCTATGACAAAACGTCACAGTAGCGTTTCCCGGATAAGCATTGCGGCTTAGTAACATGCTCAGCGGGGTGCCCACAATCGCTCCCCGGCCTACCAAGACACAGTGTTTCCCTTGGGTGGGGATTTGATAGTGCGCTAGCAAGGTGAGAATGCCTAGCGGTGTTGCTGGGATGTGTGCTGGTAAGCTCCGAGCCATTCGGCCATAGTTGAGCGGATGCAATCCATCCACATCCTTTTCAGGCTTTATACAGTCGATGACCTTTGGGGCGCTGATGTGCTGCGGCAAGGGAAGCTGTACAATGAGTCCATCAATAGCGTTGTCATGGTTTATGTCTCCTATAAGCTTCACAAGGGATGTTTCTGGCAAGTCTGCCTGCTGGATGCAGGTAGCTTGGAAGCCTACTTCGTGGCATGCCTTGATCTTGTTGTGCACATAAGTATGGCTTGCAGGGTTATCCCCGATCAGCACAATAGCTAGGTGAGGTACACGATGGTTGGCGCTTTGTAGGTCCCTGACTTGCTGCGCCAGCCCTTGCCGTATCTGCTGGGCTACTGCTTTTCCGTCTAGAAGGATTGCCATAGGCTTGCCGGTGGGCTAAGTAGCTACTTGAGTAGTTTTTCTTATCAAAAACAATTTGGCAAAAGGTAAGGTAGCTACGTTCCCTCCCCGCTCCAATGCAGTATGTTCATTGAGTATTTCTGCTATCGCCATTGCTCCAGCGAGCATATCCACAGCGTACTATGTCAGTCGCAATATGCTTAGAAATGCTTCTTGTGGCACCTCGACAACCCCTATGTGACGCATCTTTCTTTTGCCTTTTTTCTGCTTTTCGAGCAGTTTTCTTTTGCGCGAGATATCGCCTCCGTAGCACTTAGCAATGACATGCTTCCGCAAAGCTTTGACAGTCTCTCGCGCAATGATCTTGTTGCCTATCGCTGCCTGAATCGCGACCTCAAACAGCTGGCGTGGTAGAGATGCTTGCAGTTTGGCACATAGCTTCTTGCCCCACTCATAGGCCTTGTCACGATGCACAATGGCTGACAAGGCATCCACAGGTTCGTGATTGAGTAGTATATCCAGTTTTACCAGCCTAGCGACCCGAAACCCGATTAGTACGTAGTCTAGCGATGCATACCCTTTAGAAAGGGTCTTAAGTTTGTCAAAGAAGTCAAACACCATTTCAGCTAGCGGTAGCTCAAAAGTGAGCTCTACCCGATCGGTCGTCAGGTAAACCTGATTTTTCAGTGCTCCCCGCTTGTCTATACACAGCTTGATGATGCTTCCAACAAATTCAGGCTTGGTAATAATCTGCGCCCTAATAAAAGGTTCTTGAATCTCGGCAATCGTGGCAGGATCCGGCATAGCAGCGGGAGTATTTACTTCCTGTGCATGCCCCTGCCTGTCTATAATATGGTACGCTACCGAAGGGGCTGTAGTAATTACTGTCATGGCAAACTCCCGCTCCAAGCGTTCCTGCACGATCTCCATATGTAGCATCCCCAAAAAGCCACACCGAAAGCCTATGCCTAAGGCTACCGAGGTTTCAGGTGTCCATATCAACGCGGCGTCATTGAGCTGAAGTTTTTCTAAGGCTACACGAAGCTCGTCATATTCATTGGTATCTACCGGATAGATACCCGCAAAAACCATGGGTTTGACGTCTGCAAAGCCCTGTACAGCTTCGCTACAAGGGTTGGCCACGTGGGTAATTGTATCACCTACCTTGATTTCGCGGGTATTTTTGATACCAGAAATTAAGTATCCTACCTGGCCAGCGCTGAGTGCGGGCTGGGAAATTTGCCGAAGCCCCAAGATGCCAATCTCGTCTGCGTCATAGGTTTTGCCGGTGCCGACAAACTTGACTTGATCCCCTTGCTGGATAGTGCCATTGAATATCCTGTAGTAAATCTCTACTCCCCTAAAAGGATTGTACACCGAGTCGAAGATCATGGCTTGGAGCGGGGCTTCGGGCGATCCGGTAGGTGGTGGGATATAGGCTATAATTGCTTGCAAGATGGCTTCGATGCCGATACCCTCTTTAGCGCTGGCTTCAATAATTTCTTCCCGCTTACAGCCCAGTAGGCCTACAATCTGTTCCTTGACATTTTCTGGCATAGCTCCTGGTAGATCTATCTTATTCAGCACCGGAATGATGGCTAGGTCATGGGCCAAGGCTAGGTAGAGGTTGGCGATCGTCTGGGCTTCAATGCCTTGCGATGCATCTATGACTAGCAGTGCACCCTCACAGGCAGCTATGGAACGCGATACCTCGTACGAGAAATCTACATGGCCAGGGGTATCAATGAGGTTGAGTATATACTGTGTGCTTGCTGGGGCGTAGCGCATCTGTATAGCCCGGCTCTTGATTGTGATACCCCGTTCTCGCTCTAGCGCCATGTCATCTAATACCTGGGCTTGTAGATCTCTGCTAGATACGGTCTGGGTAGCTTCTAGCAGCCGGTCGGCCAAGGTGCTTTTGCCATGATCTATGTGGGCAATGATACAAAAGTTGCGAATATTTTTCATACGTTAAAAAATACTAAAATAAGGACATTGCCCGAAAACTGCTTGTACGGTGGGTACTATGAGAATGCATGATTCTTGCTTTTTATACCTATATTTGCTGCCAATCCATACAACATCTTCCTAACACGACCAGTAACATAACTATGAATGCCTTGATAAAACTTGTTGAGAAGGCTTACAGCGAGCGCAGAGGAACTTTCCCTCATTTTCAAGCAGGAGATACGATTAATGTGTACACCAAAATCAAGGAAGGAAACAAAGAACGTATCCAACAATTTCAGGGTACCGTTATCCAGCGAAGGAATGTCAGTACCAATGGTGAGACTTTCACGGTGCGCAAAATCAGCGAAGGCGTTGGGGTAGAAAGAATCTTTCCGCTGCTCTCCCCCACTATTGAGAAGATAGTGGTACAGTATCGGGGTGCTGTGAGAAGAGCTCGGCTATACTACCTACGTGGTAAGCAAGGCAAAGCAGCTCGGGTGAAGGGAAGACGTAGATAAGGCTAGGGGTACGCCTACCTGATAGGCTACGAATCTAGTACGTGAATAGACTTTGGGGAATTAGCTCAGCTGGCCAGAGCATCTGCTTTGCACGCAGGGGGTCATCGGTTCGAATCCGATATTCTCCACTACTCCAGAACTTGGTCCTTCACTAGCCTGCTCCCAGCCTACCATTGCGTCTAACACGATAGAGCTTCTACCCAGAGTACAGCCGATATACACTAGTGGAGAATATGCATCTCAGGAGTGCCTAGGCCAGGATTTCTGGATGAGCCGCGTGGGCTAGCCGCGAGATACTGTGTTTGAAGCAGTGGTTTGCGCAGCGCTGTTCAAAGACCTCCCCTACCTGCGCTGTGGCCAGGCCTTGCGTGTAGAGCAAGAAGCCAAGCTGTTCCACCTCGGCTTGCGGTTCCTTGAGCATGGAGTGGAGCATAGGATAGAAATTACCGAATGATGCATTGCTAGCTCTCCCACGTTCAGCTTGGACCGCTCAGGGAGCAGCCATCCTGGTGATTCAGAGAAGAGAAATCGTACAGCAGTGATCTGCAGCGATATTCTGCAGGGGTGATCCTAGGAGGACTCGAACCTCCAGCCTACTGCTTAGAAGGCAGTTGCTCTATCCAGTTGAGCTATAGGACCATGTTGCTGCACTATGGCGTCTTCCTGAGTACAGGAGTGAGGTATGGCAAGCTGCTGGCGCTGTGTGGGCTATGCACACAGATATTTAGACGTTGCGAATTTCGTTACTAAGTAAGTCGGGATGGCAGGATTCGAACCTGCGACCTCCTGCCCCCAAAGCAGGCGCGATAACCGGGCTACGCTACATCCCGCTATACGTTTAGCTACGCTATCCAGTGCCTAGACCCTATCCATATAGATCATCACCGCCGCAAAAGATAGCTCTATACTTGCCTATAGATTGTAGAGCATACTACTAGTCTTTGTCAGTTACATACGTGCTATCACGCCACGCTTGTATAGCTGATAACTGAGAAGCTAGCCAGGTTATAAGCTGGGGGGCGAGTGGCTTAATAAGCGGGAAGAGCACTGTGTCGGCTGTGTAGGTATCCGGTATTTCTAGCTGAAGCAGGCTCGCTAACCAGAAGAATGTACTGGAAAAAAGGGCCCACTTAAAGATGCCTAGCAGAATACCCAGTACTTTATCAAGGTCTCCTAGCAAGGCCAGGTTAACCAGATAACTGCAGAACCGGCCAACAAGCGTGACTACAATAACAATGACGATGGAAAGGAGCGTAGAGATGGCGTAGTGAGCTATGCTTCCTGTACTGCCATACCACCTAACGTAGAGATCAGTAAGCTGATTTTTTAGCGCAATACTACCTACGATAGCTATCCCGAAAGATGCTAGGGAAAAAACTTCTACGACAAACCCCCTCCTGAAGCCTTTATAGGCTCCCCATAACAATAGCGTGAGCAGTATGCTATCTAGTGCTTTCATAAAGATTTTTTAAGTCGTTTTTTTACTAGTCCTAAAATAACTTTTTCCTCGGCTCCTAGGCCTATTGTTTTTCTAGCAAGCTTGGCCACCCTAGGTATGTCTTGCTCAGCTTGGGCAGCAACCTGGGCTATAATCTGGTCAATAACCTGACAGACCTCGTCTTCAGTGAGCTGTCTGGGTACGTATTTATCAATGATTGCCAACTCTGCTGACTCTAGTTGGGCCACCATGGTGCGTCCTTGGCTACCATATCTTTTTATAGCTGCTCCTTTTGCGTTAACGGCTTTGATGAGCAGTCTGGCAGTCTTGATACTACTCAGATCACCTTGCCTTCTACGCCCTGCTTTTTTACGCTCTTCACGGGCCACTAATGAATACACGCTCTGTAACGCCCTCAGTCTGTTCTCCTGTTCTTGTGCTGCCGGCGTCTGCATTTCTTTTAATAAAATCTGTCTTAGCTCGGTAGATCCCACAGCTATTTTGGCACTTATTTAACGTTTATATAAAAATTTTTGTGCAAATAAAGCTTAAGGTTGGCAATATTATCTATCCATGGGAAGCACTTGCACCATCTATATAGGCAAACCAAAGCCAGATACTCCCGCCCGTAAATTTAAGATTAATGCATGATATCGTAGATACTTCAGCTCCTTTAAGGACAGCCGATATTAAGAAAATTTTTCCATTTAACAGGCATGCCTGAGGTTAGCCCTGCGTATAGCTGGTAGGCTGCTTTGCAGCGTCACGACTTTTACCTAAGGAGCTTATCTGCCCTATTATTGGTTAGCACTCGGCACTGCTGGTAGTCTGTTAGTAGCGTATAGTTGCATGAAGCACTACTGCGCTGCTGGCGCAAGGCTGTATGGCTCAATCTATAACCTCAGGCTTGCCTGGAGCGATTGCTGTGGGGACCGAGTCTGGGATAGCTCGCTCGGCAATACCCTCCTCGTATGGCTCTCTAACACGCACTAGTGTAGTTGGGGACAAGCCTATAATTTTTGGGCAACGGGGCGTTGGTAATACTCCCATCGGTCTGGCGGCCCCGCAGTGCAGTGCAGCTAGCTTTGTGCAGCTCGCTTGCCCCGTCGTTAGGAGAGGGACGCAACTATGCTTGACGTGCTGCTGCGTCCTCGGAGAAGTGCATCAGATAAGCCTTAATAAAATCTCCTATATCGCCATTCAGTACATTCTGTACATCAGTCCTTGTAAAGTCTGTACGATTGTCCTTGACTAGCTTATAAGGATGCAACACATAGCTTCTGATTTGCGAACCAAAGTCAATCTTTTTTTTAGCCCTTTCTGCCATAGCCTTGTCAGCATGCCTTTTCTCTAGCGCTAACTGGTGTAGCCTAGAACGTAGCATTCTTAAGGCTTTCTCTTTGTTCTGATGCTGCGATCGTTCTTGCTGACACTCGACGATGATGGCCGAAGGAGCGTGTTTGAGCCTGACCGCCGTCTCTACCTTATTTACATTTTGTCCACCAGCACCCCCCGACCGAAAAGTCTCCCAAGTAATATCGGCCGGATTGATAGCAACCTGGATAGTGTCATCTACTGCTGGATATGCATAGAACGAAGCAAAAGAGGTATGCCTTCTGCCACCTGCATCAAAAGGAGAGACTCGTACAAGCCGATGTATGCCTATCTCTGCTTTTAGGTAGCCGTAAGCGAACTTGCCTATGAACTCCAAGGTTGCTGACTTTATGCCTGCTGTATCGCCGGATTGTTGGGTGAGTATCTTCACTTCGTATCCTTGCTTTTCGCCCCACATCGTGTACATCCGCGTAAGCATCTCAGCCCAGTCTTGGCTTTCCGTTCCGCCAGCACCTGGATTAATTTCAACGATGGCATCGTACTGATCTTCCTCTTTCTGAAGCATGCTTTTGAGTTCCAGCTCGCCTAGTTCTATGATCAGTTGCTGGTAAGCTTCGTCTAGTTCTTGGAGGCTGGCGCCATCAGCCTCATACAGTTCCTGTGCGACTTCCAGGTCTTCCCACCGTCTCTGAAGATGGCGGAAGCTATCTATCCATACTTTGCGCCTCTGGATGGCCTTAAGCACCTTGGCAGCTTGCTGCGCATCTTGCCAGAAGTTAGGGGCTAGGCTTAGGGCCTCCTGCTCTTGTGCTAGGTTGCATTGGTTATCATAGTCAAAGGTGCCTCCTTAGGAGATCTATCCTTGCCTGGAGGGCTTTGTAGGTTTCTTGTTTCATAGCTCTGCTACTATTGACCAAAGAATAACCGACTATGTTTTCTGTGGCCTGTTTTAAGAAATGGGCTGTGAAAAATAAAATTTTGCTGAGAAATCACCACGTCACACTTACCTATTACTGGCTGCTGCGGGCATGCACAGCTTGGTAAATGGTCTATATAGCTGTAGACTTGTCTATTGCTGCTGGCTAGGGCCAGCTAAGATGCAATATTAGCACCGGACAGGTCACCTGAGCAAGGCATCACCTACACAATACCAACCCAAAGAGCTCAAGGCAGCAGAAGTATGTATACATAGCAGCCCCCATCACGCTGCTAATCGTGGAATACTGCCGCTAGCGATCATCACGGACGGCAAAGTGGTTCTATACGCGGTGTTTCACATAGGCTACCTGCACTATTGCTGATGACCTGGTGGGGCTGGAACAGGCTGTAGCATAGGTTATCACCCAATTCCTAGCTTCCCTCCAAATACAGCTAAGATACTCAGCAAGTTGCTAGATCTCAAAAACGACTTTGCTGCTAAGCATGTATGAGAAAGATGACGCTAACTTCCAAGTAGCTCTAGAACGGGCGGGGGCAGTCTGGGGACAGTTGTAGGATGCTCCAGACTGCGGGCAGGGGAAATTCCCACAAAGGCCAGCCACCATGCCCAGTTTCCTAACAGATTCGTGACTTCGATTTTACATACGGCTGCTAGTCTTGCTATTATTTATACTTTTCGAAAAAAATTTGTTGCCATAGACTCGGAAGCAAAGGAAAAGGATCAGTAGCTATTATTTCATGGCGTAGAAGCCATGAACAGGACTCGAAAAAGTGCCTACACTTAGGTAGAAGCGCTAGCTTACCAGCCTTTAGACTCGCATTTGTAGAGAGGATTTACTTCATCTATCTTCGTCTGCGGAAGCAAAGGAGATGAGGCAGTGAACATTTTTTCATAACTTTAGAGTCATGAATAGGGCTCGGGAAAGTGCCTACACTTAGGTAGAAGCGCTAGCGTGCCGAGATTTTGGTCTTTAAGTACTTTAAGTAAAGGTGGTTTAACTTGCTTGAGAAGCGGCTACCGAGCTTTGTGATGAACCAAAACGAGCCACATCATGAGCATAAGAACTATAAGACAGACTAACTGCTACAGCCAGGGCCAGCAAAGCGCGGCCAGTATATTACTGACAGTGTGGCTGCTGGCAAGCGGCAACCCAGATACCACACTTGCCGCCCCTGACCACCAGCGAGCCATGGTGTCAGGGACCGTAACGAGCTTTCTAGGCCAGCCAGCTCCCCGAGCCCTGGCGTTGGCACAAGCTAGCGGGCCAGCGATGGGTACAGCGCTCACGCCCTTTATCCAGAGAGCCCCCAGGCTACTCTCCAGAGCGCTAGACAAACTAGCGAGCCGATTCTTGGAGCCAAGTCCCACCCAATACCGCACCCTTCAGCCTGAGCCCGTAGCCGAAGGAACTGAAGGAGGCTCCTACAGCCTTGTAGCCACTTCCCACACAGCTATCCCCGCCCTCCAGCAGCTCATGAGCCAGCCAGCTATCCCAGATAACCAGACCCTAGTCGAAGCCCTCAATACCGCCCCACCCCAAGAGCAGCATCGATGGCTAGCAGCTGCCGTCAGGTGGTTCGATACGCAGTCGGTCGTAACCTTGCCCCCAGCAGCCCTGCAAGACTATGCTGCCCTGGCACACCTCCAGGTGACCCCAGAGAATAGCAAGCTACTGAAACAATACTTCAATAGCCTTTGCAATAAAGTCCGAGCCGGGGCATACGGAGAGGAACGGGCGATACAAGCCCTCGCCTACAGCCTGGAGCACCTAGACCCAGCCGTCTTCGCCGGCGATCCGCAGCCCCTGCTAGACTTGGGTTACAACCTGCTCTCCAAGCTTTCCCCAAGCCAGCGTGAGTTCAAGCAGGCCGACTATCCCAGTGCCCACGCTAGCCTAGAGGCCCTCTTACAGACCCTCTTCCTAGCCAAGGAGGTAGCCCCAGGACACCTGAATGTACGAGATGGAGGACTCTACCAGAGCTTCCGACAACAACTCAAAGCAATAGCTTACCGAGCTCAGTACTACCCTGTCATCTACTATGCCCAACTCCTCAAGCAAACCCTCCGGCTGCTAGAAGACCCCCAGATAGACCTCGAAGGCAATCTCAGACGCTTAGGGCAAGGCCTACAAGGCATGGCAGCCCTCTACCAAGGTGGGAGAGGACTGCTAACGCTCGAGCTGAAAGTCAATAAGCTTGCAGAAGGCTTTAGACTCTTACGAGAAGCCGCGCACAACCAGCGTAGCCATCAGCACCTCTGGTACGATCAACTACTGACCTTGCAAGGCAACGCCCTCCAGTGTCTCCAGGAGCAGCGCCCCCAACCCTATCCTAGCCCAGCAGCGCTCGAGCAAAAGGTGGAGACCATAAGCTGGCAGCGCATAGGCCTGCAGCGCATCATTCCGGGCAAAGTTCGGCAATACCAACAAGCCCTGCGCTTCGGGATAGCCATGCAGCTACAAATGCTCGCCCTCCAGGGTACTACCCCTACCCTGCGCACCGGCAGTATTGAACGACTCATAGCCCTAGCGCAGCCCACCGCCTGGGGAGCAGATCCACATGCAATAGTAGGGTTGCTCGATACCCTGGCCCTAGTAGCTGTCCAGAGCCAGACAGCAAGAGCAGCAGAGGCAGCCATGGCCAGAGAGGCTTTGGAGGCCATAGCACGTGCACTACCCGCAGCCCCCTCCCAGCATCCTTTGAGGTTAGATTGGTTGTTCCAATGGCTCCAGTCGCCCCAAGATACTGCCGCAAAGGCCCTCAGCCAGTGGCTAGCAGGCAAGACGCTACCCAGCAAACTCCAGCAACTCCGAGAACAGACCACCCAGCAAACCCCTGACCAGCGAGAGCACCTTTTCAGACACGTCAAACGAACCCTGAAACGAGACGCCACCATCGAGTCGTATAGGGCCCAGGAGATCAAGAACCTCCCGCAACTGGCCAGCTACATAGCCCTCTCCAAGCTCAACCATTTCGTAGAGCGATCCCACATTACCAAGCAGCTAGCAGCTACCTTGCAGGAGCAAGGCGTATGCGTACTCCATGGCTTTGGCGGAGTAGGCAAGAGTACACTCGCCGCCCACTACGGCCATGAGCGCAAAAATGTTCAGGCAGTGCGCTGGATACCAGCTGAAGACAGCAGCAAGCTGCAAGCAAGATACGAGCAGCTCGCCCAAGAGCTCGAAGTGGACTACCAACCTCTGGCAAAAAAACTGACCGCTGACCCACGCCAGTACCGCCAAGAGCTAGCCAAAATCGTCTACAACGCCCTTGCTAGAAACAACCAGCCCACCCTGCTGATCCTAGACAACGCCGAAGATGCTAGCCTCATAGCAGACTACCTCATGCACAGAACATCCACTGTCCAGGCCATCATTACCACCCGCAATGCCGATGCTTTCGCAGGCACATATAAGCAGCTTCAGGTAAATGCCTTCAGCCAAGCAGAAGGCCGTTCTTACCTACAAGTCCGCTTGGGGCAAATAGAGCGCCGCTATACCGATCACGAAGTCGAGGAATTACTGACCGAGGTAGGCCTCGTTCCTAAGAAGCTCGGACTAGCGACAGGCTACCTAGAAGCCAACAAACTGGTCGGCATAGCCGAGTACATAGCCCGCTTACGCTCCCTCAAGCAGTCGGGGAACAAGCAGCAAGGCCAGCTCTTCTTGCCTGAAGTGTCCCTAGGCTTAGAGAAGCTCACCAAAGAAAGCCAGCAACTCATGCAGTATGGGGCCTACCTAGACGCTGACTTCATCCCTCGCTCGCTAGTGAGCGCCTTGCTCGAAGAGGATGACACAGAGCAGCTCAGTGAGATGGTGGCAGACTTATCGAAGCTATCGCTGATGCAGGTAGTATCCGATGGCGCAGGAGAGCTAGGCCTGCAAATACACCGAGAAGTGCAAGCCTCCTGCAGAGAATACCAGGACTGGTCATCCGAAGCAGCCCTAGGACCATCGGGAGCGATACTTGCTCAGCTAGCCCAGGTACTAGCCAGCCAGATGCCTTGGGTGTCCTCAAACCCAGACAAACGTTGGCAGCAAGCCAGGCTATATGCCCCCCATGTAGCCAAAGTAGTCTCCAGGCTCAGATCGTCAGGCACCGAGCCCTCAGCAGTAGTAGCCAGACTACTGAACTGCATGGGGCAGTATAGCAAAGAAGTGGCACGCAACTACCCAGAAGCCCTCGAGTACCAAAAGCAAGCCCTCCAGATCTGCCAGGACCACTACAAGGAGGACCATCCCGATGTGGCTCGCGCTCTGAGCGAAATAGGTACTACCCTGAGCCAGCTAGGCAAACGCCCCGAGGCACTCGAGTATAAGCAGCAAGCACTAGCCATGAGGCAGCGCCTTTTACAAGGCAAGGAAGACCCAGACTTGGCGCATTCGCTGAACAGTGTAGGAGAACTTCTTTCGCACCTAGGCAAGCACCCAGAAGCACTGAAGTATAAACAAAAGGGCCTAGCAATGCGACAGCGGCTTTTCAAAGACGCAGACCACCCAGACATAGCCCGCTCCCTGAACAGCGTAGGCATCAGCTGGGAAGATCTGGGAAACCTCTCCAAGGCACTATCGTATAAACGGAAAGGGCTAGAGATGCGACAGCGACTCTCCAGCAACCAATACCATCAAGACATAGCCCATTCGCTCAATAACGTAGGGGAGACCCTAATAAAACTCGGCCAGGCCGAGGAGGGTTTGGATCACTGTAAGCAAGGGTGGGCCATGCGCGAGCGCCTTTTTAAAGGCCAAGACCATCCATACATGGCACAATCGTTGAATGGCGTCGGGATGGCCTACACAGCGCTAGCAAGATACCAGGAAGCTGCCACGCACTACCAGCAAGCCACAGAGATGGCTTTGCGCGTCTTCAAGCAAGCACATCCGCAGCTTACCAAATATCTCCACCACCTTACAGAGACGTTCCCTAAGCTAGAAGCGACACAAGTACAGCAGATCAAAACAGCGCTAGTACCCCTCTGTATCGAAGTACTGGGAGAAGAACATGCCCAAACCAAAGATCTCCTCGCTGCCAGCGAGGCCAGCGATGCAGACCCGAGTCCAGCCAGGTCATGCTGCGGTTGCTTATAGCCGTTATAGGGTTGCGCCAGACAAGCCTGGTAAATTATGATCAGACTCCTTCCGATCAGTAGCGCATAGTCCCTGGGGCCCTGCCGTCCGTAGACTGCAGACTTAGGAACGGGATGGCACAGTACGACAGAGCAGCGCTAGTACCGCTATGTATCGAAGTACTGGGGGCAGAACATGCCCGAACCTAAAGACCTCTTGGCTGTCGGTGGAGGAAGCTAGCCATGCCCATTCATTAAGATAGAAGTTCACTGTATTTGTATCGCAAACCAACGATTAGACGAAAGTATATACCTACAACCTTTTTAATGATAACGCCCATGCACAGATATTACCAACGCATCGTATCTCGATTATTGCTCTTGAGTTTCTTGGTCGAGGCTTCCCTTTATCGGGTGCCTTCGGCACATGCTAACCCCCATAGTGTATCCATCTGCGAGGATAGTGCCCAAGGAACGTCTCAAGAAGCACCCTCAGCTTCTACCCAACTACCCCGGCTAGCAAAGCAACCTGGGCTAGCGCAGCAGCAGGCAGTCCAAAGCATACTCCCCCACGCATGGCGTGCAAATAAACTGCCCCCCGATGCGGCAGGGAACGATCCTCTACGAGCTTCTACCCAAATCAGTCCCGTTGGTAGGAACTTGTCTTTCCAGGCCCGAGAGGGGGAGCAAGTGCGTTTTCACTACGAACGAGGCCAGTGGCGTGCTGAGGTGTCTTCTCACATAGGTGCTTTTGCTCGCCAGTCAGTGCTGCCTGTCGTGTGTAGCCAGGGCGAAGATGTCGCGAGTAGCCTAGAGATTCTCAGTAGATACCCCAGCTGGCATAGCCAGCGCCGGATTCATGTACTAGGGGAGAAGGTGTTCCCTACGCTGGGGGAAGTTGTCTACGTGGGGGAGTTAGGGTTAAAGGGAGGGGGCGAAGGGGGAGAAGCTTCAGGGAGTGGGGAAACGGCAGGTCTTCAAACACCTTCCACCCTCGCAGAGCTCATGAGCCAGGAAGGTGTGCCAGATAACGACACCCTCATTGAAACCCTCAATGCTGCCCCACCCGACAAGCAGTACCAATGGATAGACGCTGCTATACAATGGTTTACTAGCCAACCGATCGAAACC
>JBCCGO010000003.1:0-47620 GCA_039029235.1 Bacteroidota bacterium
CAAGTATGTTCTGGGTGATCGTGGGTATTCAGGTAAAAAATTATTAGCACAAATCGTCTCTATTGTAGCAGAGGCGGTGATACGGCTGCATCAACGGTCTTACAAGTTTAGATCCTATAATCGGGTTGCATACAAGGAGCGTAATAAGATAGCGCGTTTTTTACTAGACTAAAGCACTTTAGCGGGATAGCTACTCGTAAGTGTAAGCGTGGTGCTTACTTCCTCTCAGCTGTGAAGTGGGTATCTTGTATTATCTTAATTAAGCAATTGACGACACTATCTAGCTTAGAGCACAGTTACAAGTTTACTAGGAAGCTGAGCATGAAGGCTGGTTTGGTGAAGGAAGTAGGCTGGAAAAGCGCACTTGGATAGCAGCTGCACCTAGCGGATACTTCTGGGTTACTGGGATAACAAGCCTTGTGCTTTGCTTGTACCGATGGCTTGCAATAACGATGCATCACCTAGCTGAAGAGCGAGCTCCAAAGCTACCAGCAGTTCCTCGTTGCCTGTAGCACTGGGGGAGTATCTCAAAAAGTGTGTAAAGTGGCCCCTTCATGGGGTTCCTCTTACTGGCTATTTTCTGGGGGGCATGTTGCTTCCTGTGGGCTGCTAAGGCCATAATGGGCAGCAAGCTGGCCCTATCCTACAGCCTGGGGTAGAAGGTCTCAGGGTCGTTGGCCGGAAGACGCAGAAGCGGAATGGGGTGATTTATAAGTTGCGAATGCTTGCTTCAATGTCAGCTCACTGATGAGGGGTATATCCAGCCCTCGGGAGAGCCTCTGGCGGGCCATCGACGCTCAGCTGTCACTAGAGCGTGACCTCTTCATACTTCAAAGCCACTTCCTTCCCACAAAAAGCTAGGCAGACTTGTAGTAGCTTCTTGACATGGGCATGGGACTTGGCGTGCGTCCCATAACCCTTCGTCAAGATCTGCCATAAACCTGCCTCGGCTACGGCCGATAGCTCTGAAGCATCCTGGACCACCTTGTACTCGAGCACCAGGGCTTGGTCTCTTCCATGAGCTGCCCTGGGGATCAGCAACACATCTGCACGGCCCCGGCCGCTCTCCCGCTCGCTCTCGATCTGATAAGATACTCAGTAAGCATAGCATGAACCCGCTGTAGAAGACCTCTACTGCCTTATCTCCTGTCTGGTGGAAGCTCGCCGAGAGGTGCAAGAGCTCTCGGAGCGTAGTCTCAAATTCCAATACTTTCCCCAAGGCCAGCAGGCGGGTCAAACGGCAGTACCTATTTGAGTCTATCTGTAGCCTATTAGCTACCCATCTGAGCAGCCGCTGCTCGTAGATGTACTGCACTTCATAGTTGGGGATCGAGAGCTGATAGGTATCTTATGCCTCAGAGACCACGACTGGGTTCAAGCATCCACTGAAGAGCAACAGGCTGTATAGACCGATAGGCTCCTCTAGGTCCTCAAAACTAACCTGCTGCAGGATAAATGAGGTAATACGCTCGCCGCTGACAAGGGTCTACAAATCTTCTTGCCGCTTATCAGAGAGCAACGCCGAATCGATCAAGTCCGTCCCGCCACTGTCTAGCCAGTAGTGGCCTAGCTTGCCTTTTCTAGCTAGGCAAGACATGATGGGCCAGGGATTGTAGAGGATCTCACCCCAAAAGGTGTAGCCATTGTACCAATGCTGGATTGCTGCCCGATCGGTGCGGGTCGGTACTTTGTCTAGCAGCTCATCGACTTCTTCTTGGGTAAAGCCATAGGAAGAAGCAAAAGTTTCGTCAAGCAAGGTATACTCACTCAGATTATTCAGGTCAGAGCGGAGGTTAGCTTTGGCAATCCTGAGGATGCCGGTGATGAGCCCTTGCTTGAGGTAGGGATTGCTCTTGAGGGCAGCCCCGAACAGTCCCCGGAGTAGCTTGAGGACTTGCTCAAACTCTTCTGGGCTGTCCTTGAATTCGAGTTGCGCACTGTTGATGGGGGCATCATACTCATCGATGAGTATATACACGGGCTTGCCAAAGTGCTTGTAGAGGAGCTCGCTGAGGAAGCAGAGGCTTCTGGTTAAATCTGCTGCAGTTGTATTTTCATCCAGGTATCTCTGGAGTATACTCCGTTCGTGGACAACAGTGTTTGGAGTTAAGCCATTTGAGCGTTGCTAACATAATAGAGCAATATTGAGTTAACACTCTCATACTGAGGGGAGGTCAGGCGTGAACAATGCCTGCAAACATCAAGATGTCACATCAAATGTTGGCTACTACATTCTTTTAACCAGCAACTTATTTGTTTCGGTTTGGCAAGAGGCTCCATGTCAAAGATAAGGACTTCAGCCTTGTTGCCCTTCTCGAAGGTAAGTTTAACGTCCTCTACAACAGCAGCCCCATCTCCGCCTTGCATTTCGTGACCATTCATGGTCACTCCGCCGCTTGCAATATGCACCCATAGTGCTCTGCCTTTTGAAGTCATATAGGTTGCTACTTCGTTGCCATCGATAAGTGCGACAGACATATCCACATCCTGGTGAAGGATTACCGAGCCTGCACGGCCAGTTTTAGAGGCAACAAGGGAGACCCTCCCACGTTTCTCATCCTCATCAAAAACTTTTTGGTCATAACTGGGTGGTATAGCTTGCATGTCCGGAAGGAGCCAAATTTGCAAGAAGTGGACTTCTTGCTCCTTAGAGTGATTATATTCGCTATGGGTAATACCCGTGCCAGCGCTCAGGCGCTGTACTTCCCCAGGGCGAATGACGGAAGTGTTCCCCATAGAGTCTTTGTGTTCCAATGCTCCTTCTAGTACGTAAGAGATGACCTCCATGTTATCGTGAGCATGTGTGCCAAATCCCCCACTAGGCGATACAATGTCATCATTAATAACCCGCAGGCTCTCAAATCCCATATATGCTGGATCATAATAACTACCAAAGGAAAATGTATGTCTGCTTGTTAGCCACGCTAGTCTGGATAAACCACGATCTTCGCTTTTTCGTATTTTTATCATAAAATGACGGCAGTTAGGTTTCGGATTAAATAATTTCCCCAAAACGGGGTGGGAGATAAGTGCGGCAATAAGTCCACTGGCTGAGATAATAATAATTCATCTTGTGAGCGGTCTATGGGCTCTTCTCTTAAGTGCTTCTTGCAACAACGTTGCGAAGCTAGCTGAATAATCTAGCATTACAAATAAAGACTTAGCGTGCTGTAATACACAAGATAAAGCGTAGCAGGGATACCTAAATGGCTTGCTTAGGTCATTACCATGGTTGTACGAGGCGTAGTAATAGAAAAACCCTTTCGAATAAAATCGCACCGTAGGGCTATCGGGACATTTTTTGGGTTCACCCAGGGTGAGGCATCGTTTATCTTGGTGGAGCATGCTCGTATCAGGGCTACTCATTATGGGCGCCTAGCTATGAGCCAAAGTACTACGCATGTCTATGGATACCGGTCCGCTTACGAGTGGTGCGAGGCGAGGTCATGGAGCTCCTCAGCAAGTAGGCAACTGCTGGTCTGGCAGGGCTTGCGCATCCCCGCTGATAGCCCAGCTAGAGAAAGCTTTGCTAGATAGACTGCAGGGGGTCCTCAGGTTAGCCTACCAGGCATTAGTGAGCCTTTTAAAGATGACCCAAAAGTATCATGGAGGCATGAAGCAGAAGTCTGAGTAATCTTTTTACCCACTCCATGCAGGTAGCTTTGATCCTACCAGAGCATGCCCCAGATCAGGATGCTATCTTAGTAGCCTTCTTGCACGATACTGTAGAAGAACCAGCTTCTCTAGAGCGGACCTTTGTGCTACTTTTGGTGAGACGGCAGCTTCTTTGGTAGCCGAGGTTACGAAGCGGAAAGGTAAGCTTGGGGGATTAGCCTAGAAAGTCATGAAAAGCACTATCGTTTGGTGCACTTCAAAGACCCCCGGGTAGCCTTGGGGAAGTTAGCGGCAAGGCTACATAACATGCGTACCATGCAAGGTCACCCCTCTAGCGCCAAGCAAAAGCAAGTGGCCAATGAGGCGCTGACCGGCTCTGTCCCGATGGCTAACATGCCACAACGCATAGGCATGGCCCAAGAGTTAGAAAAGCTTATCCTAGAAGTTCTCGGGAAGTAAAGATCAGTTGAGTGCTTCTACAGCATGTCTTTTGCTTCAACTTTACCATCACCAAGAAGTTCGATAAGCATGCGAAAAATCAGTCGCCTTTAAATTTAAAGATTTAATGCCGCTTGAAAAATACAAGATTTTTACTATCTTACGAGAAGATGGATCAGCGCGCACATTATACCCTCCAGCAAACCCCAAGTCTTCATAGACTTTTCAAATTTACGTGGGATGATACAGGAGATCTTAAATGCTCATAACCGATACCGAGCAGCAGTCAGCATCTCACCCATGAGGTGGTCCGATGATTTAGCAAGGAAAGGACAGGTAGGGGCGAACCATCTCATTGCTAATCGGTTATGGCAACTAAAGGTGCTGGTAGAGAGAATCTTTGGGTGGGTCCTTCACACAGGCCAGCTTTACATAGATGGCTGAAGCTTGGGGCCAGGAAAAGCAATATTTTAGTACGAGGACAATCAGGTAACGTTCGTGGTCAAGTTGTCTTCTGATAGTATTAATAATTTAAGTGCCCAAAGCAGATAATTGAACATTAATAATCATGTCTAAAACCGATGCGCATATTCATATTGTACGACACGGTGAGTACGCCAACGACATAGTGAAAAAATATGGCCTAACAGTAGACCAATTGCAAAAAATCAACCTAAGGGTGCTGCTTAGAAAGCTCATCGCCGGGATGAGGATCAATACCTCTTCTGATCCAGCCCACCTCCCTTCTTCTCCAACTAGTGCCTTTATTATCGCATCCGATATCAATGCTGTACTCAAAAGTATATGCTAACATCAGGCCTACTGCGGGCAGCTAGTCCAGGGGTGAATCTTGAAACAACTTGTCACAGGGCATAACACCTCTACAAAACAGGTGCGTCATCCCCATAGCGCCTCCGCTACGTATTTCAGAAGATGGGGCATCTAGCCCTTATGCTAACGGGTACTGGGTTATTTTGAGCACTGGGGGTGGTGGCGCCAGGAAAAAGGGGAGTATACACCTAAAGATATCGGCGCTCGCCTAGCTCTAAGCACTGAAAGCCGAGAACTGCAAGTGAAAGATTTTTATTGCTGTTGATGGGTGGCGTTTTGCGGGGTTTTAGTCTTCGCTTACCGATACATCGTTGGCCTTGCTTGTTCTGGTGATGGTATCAAAAGGGATGGCGCTAGGACGCGGCAAGCTATAGTCTTCGAGGTCAGTGAATTTGGTGTACTTGCCTATAAATTTAAGCATGACACTGTCTAGCGAACCATTTCTGTTTTTGGCCACAATTACTTCAGCTAGCCCTTGGATAGGATTGCCTATATCATCTTCTGTGATGCCATAATACTCGGGTCTGTACAGAAATAGTACCATGTCTGCATCCTGCTCTATAGAGCCTGACTCTCTCAGGTCTGAGAGTAACGGCTTTTTATTGCCTCCTCTAGTTTCTACGGCACGGCTAAGCTGCGAAAGGGCTATAATAGGTACGTTCAGCTCTTTGGCTAGGCTTTTGAGTGCCCGAGAGATATGGGCTATTTCCTGCTCACGATTGCCCGAGCCTCTCGTTGCTTCTCCTGACATCAGCTGCAGGTAGTCGACGACAATCAGCTGTACCTCGTGCTTGGCCTTGAGCCTTCGGCTTTTGGCTCTTAACTCAAAGACAGATAGCGCTGGCGTATCGTCAATATATATGGGTGCTTGTGATAGTTGAGCCGTTTTATGAATCAGTTGTTGCCATTCGTGGTCCGCTAGGTTGCCTTTCTTGATTTTGTCGCTTTCTAGCTCGGCCTCGGATGCGATGAGCCTGTTAGCTAGCTGTAGCGCAGCCATTTCTAAAGAGAAAATGGCTACTGGATAGTTATGGTCTATAGCGGCATTGCGTAGTGCAGAGAGCATAAAAGCGGTCTTCCCCATCCCAGGTCTGGCGGCTACAATAATCAAGTCTGCCTTTTGCCAGCCTGAGGTAAGCCTGTCTAAAGCTATAAATCCGCTCGGGGTACCAGTAAGCCCATCTTTGTGCGTCCGTTTGGCTTCCAGCTCTTTAAAGGCCTCCCCCAGCAAGGAACGCATCTCTGCATAGTTTTTGCGGATGTTAGTTTCTGTTACTTCAAATAAAGCCTGTTCCGCTTGGTCTAGCAGCGTAAAGACATCGACTGTGTCCTCGTAAGCATGCTTATGTATTGTTGTAGCTATACTTATTAATGCTCGCTTGATGGCATACTCTACAATGGCCCTGGCATGAAACTCAACATTGGCCGCAGAGCTAACGCGTGTGGTTAGGGAAGCTAGGTAATAAGAGCCACCTGAGGGTTCTAGCTGGCCGTTTTTGCGCAACTGATTCACTACAGTACGCAAGTCAATCGGCTCTCCATTATTAAAGAGTTGGAGGATGGCCCGATAGATCTCCTGGTGCGTTTCTTCATAAAAGCTCTCTGGCTTGAGGATATCTAGTACGTCCGTAAGGGCATCCTTCTCGAGCATGAGTGCACCTAGGATACTCTGCTCTAGGTCGATTGCCTGCGGGGGAATTTTAGCAGCAGGTTCTGCAGCTTGGAGAGTGCTAAGCTTAGAAGCCACAGGATTTCTTTGATGAGGAAATAGGTCTTGTTTTTTCATGCCGACAAAGCTACACTTTCGCACCGCAAGTTTTTTCACATTTTATAAACATGCTATACTAACAAATGTGGATACCTAGGAGCAGCGCTATCAGGATGCTTCTTGTCTGCCTGCTATCCTGGGCGTGGCCGTCTTTTTATAGACAGTAGCTCGCCTTGCTAGATAATTCGTAATCCTAAGGCAGGCTAGCAGTGTCCTTCGAGCAGCCCTTACCTGGCTGTTTTGGTAGTACTTTGGTGATGCCTGCTTGAACTCCGAACCTTCTATAGTACTACAGAAGGTAGTCGTGTTGCTGACGCATATTGATTAGGAGGGCCTGGTAAGGTACTGAACCCCGTTCTAGACAGCACAAGCAGCGGCTTTACAGGGTTGCCTAGTAGGGTATGGGGCTGGTTGACAAGCTGATAGCTAGCTGATGTAGCAAGGCTAAGTAGGGACACCCTGATAATAGCATGGTACTAAGAGATGCGTATCCCCGGTTTCTATATGTAATGTGTAGGGAGATAAAAAGGGACGTATTGGCTACATCTACGATAGCTGCTGCATACAAGCATGCTTATCCGTGAATCCGACTAACTGGGTCACTGATGCTGAATGTTGTAAAAGACTAACGTATCAACTAATATTGCGTAGCGCTCATTCCTCCTTAGCTCAGCTGGTTAGAGCATCTGACTGTTAATCAGAGGGTCGCTGGTTCAAATCCAGCAGGAGGAGCTTTTGCTTTGCCATTCCCCCGAATCGGTACAATACGCTTTACGACAAGCTCCACAGGTGCAGCTTAAGTTAGGGTTTCATCCTTCAGGAGTAACCCACGAACCTAGGCTGGAAGTATTGAAGGAGGCCATAGATTAGGCTACAGCCAGCAGCGGGTAGGGAAGCCGGTTGTATGCCTGTCGCTAGTCATCACCGAGATCATATTCCGCCCTGTCGTCGCTGCTTACTATACTGCCTGGTTCATTTTTGGCATGTCTCCTGAATCATTCAAACACAAGAAGTATTTAGGTCAGCATTTTCTGCAAGATGCAGGGGTGGCCCATAAGTTTGTTGAGAGCCTGAGCTTCAGCGCTAGCTACCAAACCATCGTAGAGATAGGCCCTGGTACAGGAGCGCTGACCGAGCTACTTATACAGAAAGACACGCCCCACGAGCTGTACCTCGTAGAGATTGATCGCACCTTGGCGGCGTATTTAAAGCACACGTATCCCTCCATACAAAGCCGTATCCTTGTCAGTGATTTCCTCACATTACAGCTAGATAAGCTTTTTTGTGGCCCTATAGCCATCATTGGCAATTTCCCTTATAACCACTCTTCACAGATTCTTTTCAAGCTGCTAGCCCACCGTAGTCAGGTGCAGGAGGTCGTCTGTATGGTCCAAAAAGAAGTCGCAGAGCGCATGGCTGCCAAGCCAGGTAGTAGGGCCTATGGCGCCCCTAGTGTCTTATTACAAGCGTTTTACACCATCGAGTATCTCTTTACCGTAACGCCAGCGCAGTGTAAACCTCCCCCCAAGGTATACTCAGCTGTAGTACGCCTGCAGCGCAATAGGATGGAACAACTCTTTTGTGACGAAGCAACCTTTTTCAAGGTAGTAAAGACAGGATTTCAACAGCGCAGAAAGAAACTCAGGAATGCTTTGAGACCGTTGGGGCTCTCAGAAGACCTGGCGAGCTTGGCTATACTGGAGCAACGCGCTGAGCAGCTTACTGTAGCAGATTTTATAGCGCTTACACAGGTTATCACCCAGCTCATGGCATAGCCGCTTAGCAGTGAGCGATGCGTCGGTACAGGGTCAGCTAGGCCAGTAGCTGATTTTAGCGAATAAAAAATATTTTATGGCCCAAGAAGCGCACATTATTTCCCAATCTCGGCAGAAGGTAGCCCAGGCCATGCTGTCCGGCCAACCGCACGCAGGCCAGCGCGTCTTGCCTGGAGCCATGCTAACAGTATATCAGGTGCATGTGCTATACTCATGCCCATCGTGTTTCGAAGGAACTGTGCTGATAGAAGAGCACTGCAGCTGGCAGTGCACCGGAAGGCATCAAAAACCTATATACTTGCTCAGGAAGTGCTGGGGCTCCCCTGCTAAGAAAACTCGCTTCGTACCAGGTCTCTACCCAGGCTTTGTAAAGCCCTATAAACAGACTATTTTAGCACTATTGTCAGCTGGCCCGTTCGTCTAGGGGTTAGGACGCCAGGTTTTCATCCTGGTAACAGGGGTTCGATTCCCCTACGGGCTACTTATTAGCGCTCTACCAGCCCTAGAACCAGAGGAGCAATCGCCTCGCTAAGCCCTGATAAGCTTGCCTATTTCGTAGTAAAGCAGCTGCTGCAGGAGCTAAAACACCACATGAATCCAAACTTATCCATCCTAACGCTAGCTAACAGCCCTACACCATGCTAAAATCCATGACTGGTTACGGACAAGCTGTATTTGAAGACGATCAGTACCGCGTGCAGGTAGAAGTCAAAACGCTGAATGCTAAGCAAGCAGAAGTAACCCTTCGTTGCCCCAGTGTTTTTACAGCCCAGGAAATCCCCTGGCGCAACCTAGCTATCTCACACCTGGTACGCGGCAAGATGCTGCTAGCTATAGATTATGAACCCAGGCAAGCAGCTACACCCCCCATATCCATCGATCAGGCACTTTTCAAGACCTACTATAAGACCTTGCAAACCCTGGCCAACGAGGTAGGAGCTCCTACCACAGCATTATTTCCACTGGCCTGGAATGCCCCAGCAGTGCTCCAAAGAGCCGATGCTGCCCTACCTACGGAAGAAGATATACATCGGATAGAACTTACGGTTCGGGCAGCCCTCCAGCAGTGCGACCAAGTCAGGAGCCAAGAAGGAATCGTCCTAGCCCGACATATCGATACCTATCTACAGCACATCAAGCAAGGGCTGACTTGCATAGAAAAAATAGCGCCAATAAGCAGAGAGGCTATCAAAGATAAATTGATAGCCAAGGTCATGGCGCTACAAGATGTACAACCCGTAGATAAAAACAGGCTGGCCCAGGAACTACTGTACTATACAGAGCGACTAGGCATTACTGAAGAAGTAGTGCGCCTAGCCCAGCACCTGAGCTATTTTGAGGAAACGATGCAGCGTAACCAGCCCGTAGGCAAAAAGCTCAGCTTCATTGCCCAGGAAATGGGGCGTGAGATCAATACGATAGGTGCTAAAGCCCAGGATGCTGCTATCCAGAAGCAGGTTGTGCTTATGAAAGACGAGCTAGAGAAGATCAAAGAACAATTGCAGAATATTTTGTAGCAGCTTTGCAAGTCCACAGTTCTGGGCAGAAGTATGGATGGCCATAGAAGTTATTGTACGGTAAGCCCTACAGAAGCGTAGGGATAGAATGTGATCAGCAGGACAACTGTCCTGCCTGTTGGTGCTAGCAATAGTGAACAAAATATCCTACAGGCGCTGTTATAAAGCGTACAAGGTTACGACTTTGCCAGTGTAGAAGGTGTACTACACTGCAGACTACGCTCAGCCTAGGCCCTAAAAAGTAACCCGACAAATTTCCCAAAATCAAACCACAAGCAGTACATTTGTCGCAAACAATGATTGATTTACCCTATGCTACGCTACAAGCCCATGCTGAGCAGTATACCACAGCAGGGCCACCTTTGCTAGCTACCATCTACCAAGAGACCCATGCCAACGTTCCGATGCCTAGGATGCTCAGCGGACACCTACAAGGACGTGTACTAGCCATGCTCTCTCGTATGCTACAGCCCCGCAATATTCTTGAGCTCGGTACCTACACCGGATACTCAGCGCTATGCCTAGCTGAGGGGCTGCAGCAAGATGGCATCTTGCACACTATTGATAACAATGCGGCACTAGAGCGTAGGGTAAAAGGCTACTTCAGTCAGGCGGGTATCCAACACCAAGTAAAGTACCACATCGGGGAAGCACTAGACATCATCCCCCAGCTTAGTGAGACCTTTGACTTGGTCTTCATAGATGCCGATAAGAAAAACTACCTGCGCTACTACCGTTTAGTGTTAGACCGGGTCAGACCTGGTGGGTTTATCCTCGTAGACAATGTGCTGTTGAGGGGCAGCGTCTTATCGCAAGCAGACCAGCCTCCAGGCCGCCAGACCCAGGCCATGATCGATTTCAATACCCAGGTTCACCAAGATCCTCGCGTAGAGAATCTATTACTGCCTATCAGAGACGGACTCATGGTACTCAGAAAAAGTGGTGCGTTGCCCAAGCTTGGGTTGTAGTATGGCTAGCCATAGTAGTTAAAATCTAAGCTGACAATAGCTAAATCGTTGGACAACTAAAACTACTATCCGATAGACAAGCCAGCTTGTCGAGAAAAATTACCTGCCTGAGATAGCACTCTAGCACACCACTGACCTCGTTGGTAGGGAAAACGCACTCGCTCCCCTGCTCGGGCCTGGGAAAACAAATTCCGACCAACGGGAGTGACTTGGGTAGAAATTCGTAGGAGATCACGCCCTATGGAGGGTACAGCTCGCTGGCTTAGGGGCTCGAGGGCTCTCTCCAGCGCTGGCCCGCTAGCTAGTGGCAGCGTCAGGGCCCCAGGAGATGAGATGACTGGTCTAGAGAGCTCGTTGCCGTTGTGCTCACCAGGGCTCTTTCAGACTGAGGTGCAGCCAAGCTGGCGTCTGGGCTGCAGCTCGCTAGCTGCCATACTGTGAGTAATATTCTGGCTGCGCTTCGTTGGCCCTGGATGTAGAAGTTAGTGCGTTTCATAATGCTTGGACTGTTGTATGGGTTGAATAATCGCCTCTCTCTAGCGAGTAACTCGATGTTACGTATAAATTTAACTGCTAGCAAGCTCAATCTTTTACCTAAGTATCCAATGATCTACCCTTGCATTGATGGTTCCTTTGGGAGGGCTTTCCGCATCTCGCGGGCTTGCTCCTGGCACTCGCGGGCCCTGTCATCACTGCCTAATTCACGGTAGGCTGCCCCCACTACATTTTCGAGAGTGTCAGCTACTTTGCGGAGGGCCCCGTTCGCCTCGGAGACTTGCTCATGGTACTCGCGGGCCCTGTCATGGTTGCCTAATTTCTCGTGAGATTCTCCTATCTTGCAAAGCATCCAAGCTACCTCGGTATAGTTACCTGCGTATAAAAGGTACAGTTTAAAGACTGGTGGTCCTGAGTGGCCGGAAGCCTGCTCACAGTTGTCGGAGTTCTTATAGACCCCCGTCGTATCGTTGAGGGTTCGCGCTAACTCAGGATAGGTTCCTGGGTGTAGAACCTGGTACATTGTGAGGGCTGCCTCTAAGTGTCCGAGGGCCTGCTCGTATTTCTCCGATTTCATATAGTCCGCGCCTACCTTTTTGAGGGCTTTAGCTACCTGAGAATACTGACTCTCGTAGAGGGCCTGGCGCATCTCGAGGGCTCTAGCATAATTTTCCAATTTTTCGTAGACTATCCCTACATTGTTGAGGGCTTGAGCTACCGCGAGGTGATTATTCCCGTATGGGCTCTGGTACATCTCGAGGGCTTGCTCAAAGTGCTCGCGGGCTTGTTTATATCTGCCCGAGTTCATATAGACTGCCCCCACATTGGCCAGGGAGTCAGCTACACGAGTATGTTGCTCCCCGTAGTAGGCTTTCCGCTTCTCGATGGCTTGATCAAAGTAATCGCGGGCCAGTTCATAATTACCCCAGTTTATGTATACCATCC
Organism: Bacteroidota bacterium; assembly: GCA_039029235.1. Taxonomy (GTDB): domain Bacteria; phylum Bacteroidota; class Bacteroidia; order Cytophagales; family Amoebophilaceae; genus JBCBRR01. The sequence continues at coordinate 12,353 of JBCCGO010000003.1, forward strand.
CCACATTGTCGAGGGAGGAAGCTACACGGGAATGGTTCCTTTGGTAGATGGCCTGGCGCATCGTGAGGGCTAGATTAAAATACTTGAGGGCTTGCTCATAGTTGCCCAAGGCATGGCAGGCTGTCCCCGCATTGTCGAGAAAGGAAGCTGCCTGAGGATGGCTCCCCCGGAAGCGGGGCTGGCGGCGTATCTCGAGAGCTAGATTAAAATACTCGAGGGCTTGATTATAGTTGCCCAAGGCATAGTGGGCTGCCCCCAAATTGCTAAAGGATTGGTAAAGAGGGTGGTTCCCCGTGTATATATCCTGCTGCATGGTAAGGGTTGGTTCGCAGTGTTCGAGGACTTGGTCCGGGCTACCTAAGGCATAAGTGAGTATTTCCACACTATTCAGGGGTTGATCTATAGGAGAGAGGTTCCCCTCGTCGAGGGTCTGCCGCATGGTGAGGGCTGGCCCATGGTGCTCGAGGGCTTGCTCAGCATTGTTTGAGATATGGTCTATTGCTTCCATATGGCCCACGACTTGAGTTGTCTGAGGATAGTTCCCCTGATCGAGCGCCTGCCGCATCGCGAGGGCTTGTAGATAGTGGCGTAGGGCCTCATCATATTGGCCTAAATCGTGATAGGCTATGCCCACATTGTTGAGAGAGGCAGCCCTATCAGGATGGTTCCCGTGGTGGTAAGCCTGTCTCCTTTCGAGGGCTTGCCTTTTGTACTGGAGAGCCTCAGCATGGTTGCCTAAGTACTCATGGGCTACCCCTACATTGTTCAGGGCGCGAGCTACATCTGGATGGTCGCCTGGTCTGAGGACTTGGACCATTGCTAGGTACTGCCTATAGTATTCGAGCGTTTTCTCAGCCGGGTCTACTTCAGCTTTGATGAAGTTTACAAAGCGCTGCACTACTTCTTTAGACTTGTGCCATGTTTGGGGGTTGTCTTCAGTAGCGTAGAGGACCACCTGCTGCTGATTTTGCACAGGACTTTTGGCGACGAGGGATGTGTGATAGAGTCGCGTCGTAATATGGGGGATGAGCCTAGGATCTTGCCTGTCCTCCCTAGCCCAATAGCACTCGAGGAGTTGCTGGAGAGAAACTTTCTCGAGTTTCTCGATGGCTGCCTGACTAGCGCTCCATTGCTGATCCTCAGTGGCTTTAATCAGGCTTGGGATGATGGCTGGGGCCTTGGAGGGATCTGCCTGAGCCACCTTCGAGAGGGCATAGATGGCTGCCCTTAGGGTAGAAGGAGACTGAGTGGCTTGGATTAGCATCGGGATTATGGTTTGGGCATGGCTGGGAGCGTCTTTAAAGACCTCCCCGAGGGTCTCGATGGCAGTAGTGGCAGTAGGCCGAGTATTCTCATCTGAATCACAGGCGGCTTGGCGTAGTGTATGGATGATTCCTGGGCCATGGCTGGGAGCGGCCTTAAAAGCCTTGCCTAGGGCCCTGATGGCAGCCTGTTTAACATCGAGACGACATTCTGCAGCGGCTTCCTTGAGTGTATTGATGATGTGTGTGGCCTCTTCGGGAGTAGCTTCGGCCACTTCCCCAAGGGCCTCGATGGCAGCCGGCCGACCCTCCCACTGCTGATCCTGAGCGACTTCCTTGAGTATATTGATGATTTGCGTGACTTCTTGGGGAGCGACTTGAGCCACCCTCCCGAGGACCTTGATGGCAGCCTGTCGAGCACCTTCTTTATGTTGCAGATTTCCATCTTGCTCGTGATTAGCAGCCTCCTCGAGTATCTCGATGATAGCTGAAGCTTTGTCAGGAGCTACCTGAGCCACCTTCTCGAGTGTCTCTATAGCAGCCTGTCGAACATTTTCGTCGCAATCCTTAGCGGCTTCCTTGAGTATATTGGTGATGGCTCGAGCTTTGTCGGAAGCGGCTTTAGCCATCTTCCCGAGCGCTTCGATAGCAGCCTGTCGAACATCTGTATACTCACCTTGATCCTCAACGGCTTTCTTGAGTATTTTGATGATGTTTTGAACCTTGCCGGGAGCTACCTGAGCCACCTGCCCAAGGGCCTCGATGGCAGCCTGTCGAGCATTTTTATCTTGCTCGCGGCTAGCTGCCTGCTCGAGTATCTTGATGATAGCTGGAGCTTTGTCAGGAGCTACCTGAGCCACCTTCCCGAGCGTTTCGATAGCAGCCTCTTGAACGTCAGGATCTGGATACTGAGTATTGTCTGTCAGTAGCTGGAGGATGCCTGGGGTTTCTTTAGGAACGGCTTCAGTCACCTTGCCGAGGGCCGCGATGGCAGCTCGTCGGACATCTGCATTCGGATCCCTAGCAGCGTTTATAAGCGGCTGTAGTAGCTCTGGGGTATGGCTGGTTACAGCCGAGAAGGTTTGTAAGGAGCTCGTGAGTAGCTCCAGTAGCTTGTGGCCAGCGTTGTACTCCTTTTTCTGCACGTGCTTGAGTCCTCGGCGGAACCATCTCTGCAGCGAGGATATCACCTGAAACGCAGCCTTAGCTATATTCTTTGCAACTCCCTCATCAGCTATGCAGAGCCACTCATGCGTCACCCGCAACTGCACGAGCAGATGCTGCACGCCAACTATTTCTTTATCGCTCTCCATATGTCTTAGTAACGCTTGTATACCTTCTACCCCTGTTGTTTTACTCACTTCACGAGCCAAGGAGGAAAGAGTGCCAGCATGCTGCTTTGTGTATTTGTGCTCGGAGAGAAATTCACGTACGCTTTTTTGCGCATTTTCGTCTTCTGAGAGCAACTGCTGGGCTAGGGCTTGAGCTTGGGAGAGGTCTCTGTTGGAGCTTGCTCCCTCACTCTCACCTAGATCAGAAGTTAACAGAGTGCTACCTAAGGCTTGGCGCTTGGGCAAAGGAGCAACACTTCCTGCCGGATGTAAAGACTCAGCACGCTGGACTAGCTTAGAGTTACTCGATCGTTGACTAGAAGATGGGCCCTGTGCTGGATCAGGAATTCCGGGTAACTTTCTCTTCACTTCTGAGATTCCTTTCCCTTTGGATAGTTTGTTTACTCCTTGATAACTAGAGGTCTTTAGGGAAAGAATTGATTCCTTTTGCAGCTTGCGGTAGTGCGGGCTTTCTTGGAGAAGATATATTGGCACACCGGACACCAGCGCAGTAGAATCAGAGACTTCTGATAAAATAGATACATGACTTTGGCGCAGCTTGGTTAGTACTTCTCCAGTGCTACCCGGAGATGATGACTCCGATTGGCCCAGTGAGCTCAATGATTGGGGCAACAATGAACTGACATCTATTGTCTTGTAGGGAGATTGCTCTGATGCCTGATCTGGTATGCTCTCCTGCCAGGCTGCCCCTAACGAGTATAGCTGGCTCACTGCTAGGTCAAAACCTTCCTCACTGAGCTGGCTATAATGCAGCATCAGCTCGGCAACTATCGGGCCAGCGTATGATGATTCCCCTGCTTGCCCTATTAGGGGATTCGAGATACATAGCTCTTCTACCAGGTTTTGCTGCTTTATTTCTGACAGAGCTCGTTCTTGGAACTGGGTTACTTCTGTAGGGCTCAATAAAATTAGGTTGCTTCTGTACAACATGCCCAATAGGTAAGGGCTATCAGGAGAGACTGGGCTAATAAAAAGGGCTCCTGCTTTTTCTAATGCGTTTAGGAGAATTTTTAATTGCTTGAATTGATTGACAAAGCTTGTCTCGGGTGAAGATGGGTCATGAAACACTACCTTAAGTAGATGATCTTGTCTATTACTTACTCTGGCCAAATTCTCGAAGGTTGTATTGTCATATTCTCGCTCACATTCCTCCTTTCCTGCCCCACTTCCCGAAGCCTCGCCTCCCCCTCCTCCCTTCAGGCCTGACACCCCCAGATAGACAATTTTTCCCAGCACAGGAAGCACATTCCTACCAATTACATGGATCTGGCGTTGACTATACCAGCTGGGGTAGTTATTGAGAACTTCTAGGCTACTCGCGACATCTTCGCCCTGGCTACACACGACAGGCAGCACTGACTGGCGGGCAAAATTGCCTATCCGAGATAACACTTCAGCACGCCACTGACCTAGTTCGTAGTGAAAACGCACTTGTTCACCACCGCGGGCCTGGAAAGACAGTTGCTCACTAACGGGACTGACTTGGGGGGAAGTTCGTAGTCGATGACGCCCTGTGGGATAGCTGGAGAGGTTAGTGTTATGCCATGTGTGGGGGAGTATGTTTTGGGCTGCTCGCTCTTGCGCTAGCCCACGTTGCTTTGCCAGGGGAGACAGTTGGGAATAGGTTGGCGGTACTTCTTGAGACGTCCCTGGGACGCTGTTGTCAGCAATGGATATACTATCGGGACTGGCATATGACCAAGATACTCGATGGAAGAAGGCTCCGAACAAAAAACTTAAGAGCAATGACCGAGATAAGATGCGCCGTGCGAGCTTGTACATATTTTGCTTGTTAAAAGAGTTTCTAGCATATAGTTGCGCCTAGCATAGCCAAGCAAGGGACTTTTTATCAACAAATATAACGAGCTTCTATCCTAGTGAGTGGGCATGGCTAGCTTCTTCACTGGCCAGTCAAGAGATCTTTGGTTAAAGTATCCTCTTCTCCTAGCACCTCGATACAAGGCGGTACCAACTTTGTTTTGATCTCTCGTGCTTTCCCCTCCTCTAGCTTCGGAAGCGTCTCTATGAGATGGCCGAGATATTTGGTAAGCTGCGGATGCGCTTGCTTGAATACGCGCAGCGCCACCTCCACGGCTTGTTGGTAGTGAGTGGCAGCTTCTTCATAGCGTCCTAAGGCTGTATAGCCCAGCCCGACGCCATTCAACGATTGTGCCATGTATGGATGGTCTTGGCCTTTAAAAAGGCACTCGCGCATGTCTAGTCCTTGCTGACAGTACTCAATCCCCTCCTCAGCTTGGCCTAGTTTTATTAATGTCTCTCCTACGTTGTTGAGCGAATGGGCTGTATCTGGATGGTTTTGATCGCTAGCAAGGCGCTGACGCATCTCCAAGGATTCTTTTTTATATAGCAGTGCCTCTGGGAGTTGTTTTAGATCTTCCAGACTGATGCCTACACTATTCAGCGAGCGCGCCACATCTGGATGATCTTGGCCTTTGTACAGACATTTTCGCATGAACAAACCCTCTTGCTTATACTGCAGTGCTTCTTGATGTCTGCCTAGATGCGAGAGCAGTTCTCCCACACTATTGAGCGCATGGGCCAATTCAGGATCCTCCTGGCGATCTCTATCTTTTAAAAGGCGCTTCCTCATCTCTAGTGCCTGCTGCTTATGCTCCAGGGCTTCCTGGCGTCTTCCTAGTTGGCTCAGCGTAGTACCTAGCTCGCTCCAAGAACGGGCTACATCGGGATGGTCCCCTTGGTAGCGGTCCTGGTAGATCTGGAGGGCTTGCTTTTGGTACTCGAGGGCTGCTGGGTAGTTGCGTACTACTTCTTTGCTATACTGCCCCATACAGTTCAGTAATTTGGCTACTACTACTGAGGGCTCGGCGTCTGATGAGTTAAGCCTGGAGAGCACTTTGGCTACATGGGGAACATATAGCCTGGCTTGCTGCCAGTGTTCGTCTGGGTTTGAGGACACCCAAGGCATCTGGCTGGCTAGCACCTGGGCTAGCCGAGCAAGTATCGCTCCCGATGATCCTAGGGCTGCTTCGGCTGTCCAGCCATCGTACACCCTACAGGAGGCCTGTACTTCTCGGTGTACTTGCAGGCCTAGCTCCTCTCCTCCGTTGTGTATAACCTGCATCAACGATAGGCTAGCTAGGTCTGCCATCACCCTACTGAGCTGCTCATCATCCTCCTCTTCCAGCAAGGCACTCACCAGCGAGCGGGGGATGAAGTCAGCGTCTAGGTAGGCCCCATATTGCATGAGTTGCTGGCTTTCTTTGGTGAGCTTCTCCAAGCCTAGAGACACTTCAGGCAAAGCGAGCTTCCCTTGCTGCTTAATACCTGCCTGCTTGAGCGTTTGTAAGCGGGCTATGTACTGGGCTGTAGTAACGAGTCTGTTGGCTTGCAGATAGCTGGCAGCTAGGTTGAGTTTCTGGGGAACTAGCCCTATCTCTCCCAGTAAGTCGTTAACTTCTTCGCTGGTGTAAGCACGCTTCATTTGTTTCAAGCGGGCTTCTAGGTAACGCTGACCCTCTTCTTGGCTGAAAGCGTCTACCGGCAGCTGCTCATACTTGCCCACGAAAGCCTCGGCATTGCGGGTGGTAACGATGACCTGGACGGTAGAGGTTCTCGGCAAAAGGTAATCTTCGATGAGGCTGGCATCTTCGGTATTGTCTAGGATCAGGAGCGTCGTTTGCTTGTACCGAGCCAGGGCTCCGTAGATTGCCCTTGCTAGCTCCTGGCGGTATCTACCAGGATCAACGGACAGCAGCTGCTTGGCTAGGGTTTGATCGTCTATCTGGAGCTCTTGGGCCAGGTGCTCATACCCCTCTTGCAGCTTGCTGCTATTTTCGGCTTCTATCCAGCGGACTATCTGGATGCCTCTGCGCTTATGGCCGTAGTGGGCTGCCAGCGTGCTCTTACCTGTCCCACCAAAGCCACAGAGTACGCATACCCCTTGCGCTTGTAAGGCTGCTTCTAGCTGACTGGTGATGTGGGGCCGTTCTACGAAATGGTTGAGCTTGGATAGGGCTATGGAGCTGCTGATGTAAGGAGGGGTTACTGTCTTGTTGGCTCCAGAGGACTCGGTGGGGGTGACTTGTTGCGGGGGTTGCCCGACCTGGCCAGGCTTTTGGTGTGTTCCGGGCCTAGGCTGGATGAGGTTCACAAAGCGCTGCACGACTTCCTGAGGCTTTTCCCATGTTTGGGGCCTGCCTGCAGTGCCGTAGAGGACCGCCTGCTGTTGCCCCTGTTCAAGGATTCTGACGACGAGGGGTGTGTGGTAGAGTCGGGTTGTAATATGGGGGATGAGTCTAGGATCCTGCCCAGCCCAATAGCGCTCGAGGAGTGGCTGGAGAGAAATTTTTTCGAGTGCCTCGATGGCTGCCTGTCGAGCGCTCTGCTGCTGATCCTCAGCGACTTCAATCAGGCTTGGAATGATGGATGGGCCTTCGGAGGGAGCTGCCTGGGCTATCTTTTCGAGCGCCTCGATGATTGCCCGTTGAACACCCGCATCCTTGCTATGAGCGGCGGCTTCCTGGAGTATCCCGATGATGGCTGGGGCTTGGCCAGGAGCTATCTGAGCTACTTTGCCGAGGGTCTCGATGGTAGCTCGCTGAGCGTCTGCATCCTCGCCTTGAGCGGCGGCTTTCTGGAGTGTCTGGATGATGGCTGGGGTTTTGTCAGGGGCGACCTGAGCCACTTTGCCCAGGGCCGCGATGGCTGCCTCTTGAATATCTGTATCCTCGCCCTGATCAGCTGTTTCTTTGAGTATCTTGATGATGGCTAGGGCTTTTTCAGGGGTGAACTGAACCACTTTGCCCAGGGCCACGATGGCTGCCTCTTGAATATTTTCGTTTAGATCCTGGGTAGCTTCTTTAAGTATGCTGATGATGTCTGTGCCCTCCGAGGGCGCAGCTTGGTCCCCCTGCTTACGTGCTTCGGGAGCTGCAATGCGTATATCTTCACTTTCGTCCTTCGTAGCCAGGTGAGAAGGTGTTACGGAGGTTAGATCAAGGGTATTGAGGGATCCTAGGGTCTGTAGCGCAGCGCAGCGAACCCACCCAGAACTGTCTTTGAGGTATTTTTGAATGCTTGGGAAAAATTTGGGAGCCTGCGCTGGGCTTGCCTGGATCAGAGCGGATATGGCCCGGAGGGCAGCTTCGCGAATTCTCCAAGACTTATCTTCCAAGGCCTTTTGAATGCCTCGGAAGGCTTCCTGAGCCAGTTCTGGGGCTGCCTGGATCGTTGGGGGCAGGGCGGCAAGGGCAGCAGCGCGAATCAACCAATCGTTATCTTCGAGGGCCTTTTGAATGCCTGGGAAGATTTCTTGGGCCTGCTCTGGAGCTGCCTGGATCATTGGGGGCAGGGCTGTAAGGACAGCAGCGCGAATCCTCCCAGGGCCATCTTCGAGGGCCTTTTGAATGCTTGGGAAGAATTTTTGGGCCTGCTCTGGGGCTGCCTGGATCAAGGCCGAGAGGGATCGGAGGACAGAACGAACTGTCTCCGAGTCATCCTTAAGGGCCTTTTGAGTGCTTGGGAAGAATTTTTGGGCCCGCTCTGGAGCTGCCTGGATCAAGGCCGAGAGGGCCTGGAGGGCAGCAGCACGCACCCACCAATCGTCGTCCTTGAGGGCTTCTTGAATGCTTGGGGAGGCCTCGGCATAGTGCCCTGGAGCTGCCTGGACCATTGTAGGAAGGACCTGGAGGGCACTTTCGCGGACCATCCAATTGCTATCCTTGAGGGCCTCTTGAATGCTTGGGAAGGATTCTTGGATCCGCTCTGGAGCTGCCTGGATCAATGCAGGCAGGGCCTGAAGGGCGGCAGCGCGAACATGCTCGCTCTTGTCCTGGGTGGCTTCCTGGAGTCGCTGGAATAGTGCTGGGGCATGGTTGGCTACGGTCCAGAAGGTTTGCAACGAGCTAGTGAGTAGGTCTAGCAGCTTGCGGCCTGCACGCTTATCTCTATACGCCTCTTGCCGCACGTGTGCGAAGGCTCTGAGGAACCATTGCTCCAGAGCGTCCAGCACTTGAAACTCCCTTTCTAGCATATTCAGATCATCCTCGACTTCCTCTGGAGCCATGCAGAGCCACTCATGAATTATCCGCAGCTGCAAGCGTAGATGCTGGACGCCTACTATTTCTTTGTCGACCTCCATGTGGCGTAGTAGCGTTTTTAGGCCCGCTACTCCTTGGGCCCTGCTCACCTCGCCTGCCATGAACGAGAGGGTCTGACCGTACTGACTTTCGTACTTGCGATCGGAAAAAAGTTTACGTACACGTTCTTGCTCATCCTCGTCTATTGAGAGCAGTTGCTTGGCTAGGGCGTGGCCTGCAAAGTACTCTTGGAATGTGGGGTGGGGGAATTGGTAGCATCTTTGATCGGTCGATTGCAAGAGCAAGAAACCGGAGTCTCGGAATGCTCTTTTGGAAGCCTGGGCATCCAGCGTGTCCCCTAGCGCCTCATCGATCAACCCAGGACCAATCAGCACTTCGCCTGCCTGCAGTGCACCAAGAGCCACCTGGCCCAATGCATCAAAGAGGGCTTCTCTATCTGGAACTGGCTGTCCTAACTGCTCCTTGCGCTCCCTATAACGGCGCCAGATGTGCTCGCTAAACTTCCTATAAAGTCTAGGAAGACTGCCTGGCTGGGCTGCTTGCTGAGTGTCATCTTCCTCGTCCTGCCACGAGGCACAAAGGAGCTGGAGGTTCACGGGTACATGGGCAATGGTGCGGATGTTTTCGTGCTTGTGGATGTAGCCTAATAGCTCCTTTGCTAGCTTATCATCTGATACTTCTTCCTGGACATAGGCCTTGAGCTGCTCATCATTGAAGCCAGCATGTTCTACCTCGATCGTGGCTAGCCGCCGCTCTGTCTCGATGCCATAGGGCCGGGAGAGCATGAGCAGTTTGCGAGAACCTGTTTGGGATTGCCTCAGAATTTCCGCACTGGCGCCTGCTCGCTCATCCAAGCCATCCAGGATCACTAAGGTGGAAGTTTTCTGGAGTTCTTCCTTGATGTGGCTACGCAAACGGTTGTAGGAGGTCTCTTCATCGGGGATATCTACAAAGCAGTTGTTCACGATGGCGGTCGCTAGGGTCTGCTCGGTGTTATAGCGCGTACCATCATATTGGCTCTGTTGCAGGTTCCGGACTGGTAGCAGATAGACTGCCTCAAATTCTTGGCCCCATGCGCCTTGCGACCACTGGTAGGCCAGCTTACGGCTCAGGATGGTCTTGCCGGTTCCGGTTGCTCCTACAAGGAGCACGCGATGGATCTCTTTTTCAGGCTCACCGGGCTTGATGCTCCTGGGCTTGAAGAGGTCTCGGGGTGCTATGGGCTTCTTGGTCCAGACGAGCCGCTCCTGGATGGGGACAACTTTGTTTCCTTGTTCTTCTGGGGACTTCTCCTTGGTCTTGATTTGCTCGCGGAGCATTAGGTGGCACTGTGTCTCTTCTATAGGTGTTTTGGGCCCTTCTGGGAAGAAGGAAGGTAACTGACGGAAGCACTCTTGCTGCTGGTAGTGGGCTCTGAGTGCTTCGCGAGCGTTGGGTGTCTTTACATACTGCCTGGGTTGGGATGGTGGTCTTTAGGCTGCCCCTCTGGCTCGATGGGCTTAGCATGAGCTTGCTCCCTGGGATAGGCAGCTTCCTGGTCTCCCTGTGCTTCGTATAAGCTTCCTAGCAGGTGGTAGGCGACCCTGTTTCTTGCGCTTGTCCTGGCTTGGCTACTGCGCTGGTTTAGAGATTTCTGGTAAGCTGCTAAGTAAGCTTCCTTGGTCTGAGCCATTTGAATTGCTGCTTCTTGAAAATCCTCGTAGTGATGAATCATCAGATAGTAGGCATAGTCTATGGCTCGCAGCTGCTGCACTTTCTGCTTCTGAATGATATATGCTTGTAGGGCAGGGGTTACGGTTTGCTGCTCTAGAAGACCGTAATGGATCTCACCCGTATCATCTCCACTCTCAATGACTTGGTGTAAGTAATTATGGGCTTGGGCAGTTTTTCCCGTAGCTAGCAAGAAATTGCCGTATTCTGTCCATAAGCCAGCTTTTACGGTATCACTGGCTTGCACAGCTTGTTCAAAGTTTACGTTAGCTTTTTCCAGATACGCTTGTGCCTGTTGTTCATCATCTTCTTTCTTGTCTAGTAGGGCTTTTACGTGGTACATACAGCCTAGGTTGTGGGAAATGCTGATTTTGGCGTCTTGATCATTGCTTGGTAGCCTGGAGAGTGCTTTTTCATAATATTTGATAGTACTTTCTATATCATTCTGTTTGTAGCAGGTTTCGGCTAGTGCGTTCAAAGTCCTAGCTACAGCCAGATAATTTCTTGCATAGATAGCCTCAAACACCTCAAGAGCACAATTTAGGTAATCTAAGGCCTCTCGATGATGGCCTAATGCCCTGTAAGTCAAACCCACGTTACTAAGAGCTAAAGCTATATCTGCATGATTTCCTGTATAAATAGTCTTGAGTATCTCAAGAGCGTGCTGCAGGTAATCCAAGGCCTCTTTGTGATTGCCTAATACCCTATAAGTCAAACCCACGTTGTTAAGAGCAGCAGCTACATTCAGGTGATTCCCCTCATCAATAGCCTTTCTCATCTTAAGAGCGCGCTTTAGGTAATCTAAGGCCTCTTGATGCTGGGCTAACGCCACATAAGTCAAACCCACGTTGTTCAGCGACTGGGCTACATCTGGATGATCCCCCTCATTAATAGCCTTTCTCATCTTAAGAGCGCGCTTTAGGTAATCCAAAGCCTCTCGATGCTGGGCTAACGCCACATGAGTTAAACCCACGTTGTCAAGAGAAGCAGCTACATTTGGATGATTTCCCTTATAAATAGCCTCAAACATCTTAAGAGCGCGCTTGTGGTACTCCAAAGCCTCCTGGTGCTGGCCTAATGCCCTATAAGGCAATCCTACGTTGTTCAGAGAAGTGGCTACATTCGGATGATTTCCCTTATAAATAGCCTCAAACATCTTAAGAGCGCGCTTGTGGTATCCCAAAGCCTCCTGGTGCTGGCCTAATACCCTATAAGGCAATCCTACGTTGTTCAGAGAAGTGGCTACATTCGGGTGATTCCCCTCATAAATAACCTCCTTCATTGCAAGAGCACGCCTTAAGTATACTAGAGCTTCTATGTGCTGGCCCAATTCCCCATAAGTCATACCCACGTTGTTTAGAGAAGTGGCTGTATCTGGGTGATTCCCCTCATAAATAGCCTCTCTCATCTCAAGGGAAAGCTTGTGATATTTCAAGGCCTCCTGGTACTGGCCTAATGCCTCATAAGTCAATCCCACGTTGTTCAGAGAAGCAGCTACATTCGGATGATCTTCCTTATAAATAGCCTCAAACATCTTAAGAGCGCGCTTGTGGTATTCCAAAGCCTCCTGGTGCTGGCCTAATGCCCTATAAGGCAATCCTACGTTGTTCAGAGAAGTGGCTACATTCGGATGATCTTCCTTATAAATAGCCTCAAACATCTTAAGAGCGCGCTTGTGGTATTCCAAGGCCTCCTGGTACTGGCCTAATGTCCCATAAGTAGCACCCACGTTGTCAAGCGCAGTAGCTACATAGGGATGATTATCCTTATAAATATCCTCAAGCACCTCAAGAGTACACTTTAGGTGATCTAAGGCCTCTCGATGCTGGCCTAATGCCCTATAAGTCACACTCACGTTGCCAAGAGAAGCAGCTACAATCGGATGATTCCCCCCATAAATAGTCTCCATCGCCTCAAGAGCGTGCTTGTGGTATGTCAAGGCTTCTGGGTACCTGCCTAATGCCCCATAAGTAGTACCCACGTTGTTCAGAGAAGTGGCTACATCAGGGTGATTCTCCTCGTAAATAGCCTCAAACATCTTGAGAGCACGCTTGTGGTATGTCAAGGCTGCTTGGTGATCGCCTAATGCCCTATAAGTAGTACCTATGTTGTTCAGAGAAGTGGCTACATTCGGGTGATTCTCCTCATAAATAGCCTCTCTCATCTCAAGAGAACGCTTGTGATATTTCAAGGCCTCCTGGTACTGACCTAATGCCTCATAAGTCAATCCCACGTTGTTCAGAGAAGTGGCTACATTCGGGTGATTTCCCTTATAAATAACCTCAAACATCTCAAGAGCGCGCCTTAAGTATACCAGGGTCTCTTGGTGATTGCCTAATGTTCCATAAGTCAATCCCACGTTATTAAGTAAAGTAGCTACATTCGGGTGATTTCCCTTATAAATAACCTCAAACATCTCAAGAGCGCGCTTTTGGTACTCAAGTGATTTCTTGTATTGTAATAATCTATGGTAGATTGTTCCTTTATTCCAGTCGCTATCATCATAAAAGGGTTCTGCTTGGAAAAAGACTTTTTGCTGCTTCGCTGTCTCAAAAAATTCCTGCATCTTGCTGTGCAGAGGCAGCGCTGTGTAGTAGTACTTAAATAGACTGCCACCGGCTTGTAGGGATGATGGTGGCAGCGTAAATGCTTTCCGTACTGCTTTTCTCACTTCTTCCTCTTGGCGGATATCGCTCAGCATTGTCGCCTTTTCAAATTGTTGGCCATGGTGTAGGTACGTTTGTAAACGCAGCATCGTAGCAAAGCTGACCGCATAATGCAGGTGATGGGCAGCTTGCTGAGCTTCGTCTCCTACACCAATGATATGTTGTGCTTGCAACTGTGCTACTGCATCCCACCCACTCGTAGGAAGTAGGCCATGGTACATGGCCAGTCGGTAGAGCAGGCGGTCGGGCAAGCGATAGATCTCTTGCTTTACGTCGTATAGTCTGCCTGCATCTTCTACGCCAAATCTTGGCTCAAAGTCTGCTAAGTCCCCAGGTTGGGGTTTGGCCTTGGCTAATTTTGAACTACTATAGTCCCTTTCCACAACCCCCTCTAACAACTTCTTCAGTGCTCGCTTTTGGTACGCTAGCCTGCCTGACTCGTCTCGGCTTTCTAGTAGAAACGCACGCTTCTCGGCTACATATCGCTCATGTAAACTTCTATCTCCATGTACATAACACGTGCTCTCTAGAATATAGGGCAGTAGCTTGTCCATGTGCTCCATCTTATTCCCTACATTTTTTAGATACTTCATCATGCCTGAGACAGGCTGGATCAGCTCACACGGTCGTTTTAGATGGGGCTTGTCTTTCCTACCCAAGGGAGTCTTTCCACCTAAATCAAAGTTGAGGCCTCGCTTGCCTAGGTGGTCTAGGCTAAGGTTATACTCACTAAAGGGCAGCACTGTTTCGCCCAGATTGATCACACGGAAGTGTACCAGGTGCGTCAGCTTCCGGAAGTGTGCTCTCCATGCTTCTGCTGTATCTTCGTCCGGGGCATCTTCCATCAAAATGGCAAATTCTAGGTCGGAGTAGGGGGTGATCTGTTGCAGAGCCATGGAGCCTAGCCCCATGACTGTATACTTACAAGGAGCTTGCCCCAAGGCTAACTCGCTCTCTTGGTAGAGCTTGGCTGGGAATGCACCCATCCACTGCGCTATCTCGCCAAACAATGCCTTGCTACCTTGGATATATGCTTCCTCAGCTAACTTGATGGCTTCGGCTGAGCTGTCTGGATCGCTTAGTACAGCTTCTAAGTCATTCACCAGCTTTGCTGATCTGGGCTTCACGTCAGCTCTGAAAGCTTCTAGCTCGCCTCTGTCTTCCGATATGCGCTTTTGCAGGGATGCTGCATCTGCTTGGGTAGCGGCTACTGCGTCTGCTCCCTTGGCTTGGACTAGCATCGATGCTTGGAGCTGGGCCAATCCTTGGTAAGCTGAGTCTTGTAGCGCTGATACTTCTTGGCCCTCTAGTGTGTCCTTCTCTTTTTCACAAATACTCAGCACGTGCTGGTACAAGATGGCTGCTTCTGTGTAATGGGAGAGGTCGCTTGCTTTGGCTCCTCGCTCTTGGTCTAGTGCAGCCAGCTGCCCTAGGGTTTTGGCTAATCTAAGGATCCCAGCTGATGTTTTGGTGAGCCTTAGGTCAGAATTTGCTGCTTTCAGCCCTTGTACGTAGGCACGTTCTAGTAAGGCCGTGAGTTTATTGCCTACTTCTGCTCCGTATGCTGTTTGGCCCCACCTCTCGTGGTGGACTTGCCTGAAGCTGACTAGGTAGTTCTGTGCATTGTCAATCTCTTGCGTTAGTGTCTGGTCTGTTAGTTCCAATAAGCGCTCTAAGGGGGTGATCAGCTCTTCTATCAGTTGCTTCGCGTCAGCCTCGTCCGTAGTCTGCAAGAGCCTAGGGTAGCGTTGGTCTATTTGCTCTTTGAGTTTCTTGGCTTCTAGCTGGTCTTTCTCGAACTGGGTAAGCTCTTTGCTTTGAGCTAGCTGGTCTATACGAGCAAGGCCAAGGTCGCCGAGCAGGATAGCTTTCTGTGTTCGGTAGGGTTCTTTCCCCTTGGCTGAGGAGGAGATTCTGAGGGGAGTGTCTGTAGTTGTAGTAGGGTTTTCTACCTGACTAGCTGCTTGTGAGGTGCTGGGGGCTTGGCTTGAAGAGGGCATAGATGGCTCAGGACGGGTTGCTTGGGGAGTTTGAGAGCTACCCGGAAGTTGGCTAGAAGATGAGCCCTGTGCTGGATCGGGGCTTCTGGGTAGCTTGCTCTTCGCTCCTAAGATTCCTTTCCCTTTGGATAGTTTATTTCCTCCTTGATAACTAGAGGTCTCTAGGGAAGGAGTTGACTCCTCTTGCAGCTTACGGTAGTGCGGGTTGTCTTCAAGATCATTGATTGACTCACCTGACACCAGCGCATCAAATAGTAGCTGCTCAGGTAAAGACTCTGTAGCATCAGAGACTACTGATAAAATAGCTACATGACTTTGGCGCAGATTGGTTAGTACTTCTCCAGTGCTAGCCGGAGATGATGACTCCGACTGGCCCAGCGAGCTCAATGATGGGGGCAACAACGAACTGACATCTATTGTCTTATAGGGCGATTGCTCTGATGCCTGATCTGGTATACTCTCCTGCCAGCCTGCCCCTAACGAGTATAGCTGGCTTAATGCTAGCTCAAAATCCTCTTTTTTATTGAGCTGGCTATAATGCCGCATCAGCTCGGCAACTATCGGGCCAGCGTATGAGGATTGCTTTTCTTGCGCTATTAGTGCATCTGAGACATATAGCTCTTCTACTAGGCTTTGCTGCTTTATATCCGATAAAACTGTGTAGAGTGCTTGGTCCTGGGTTACTCCTACAGGCTTCAATAAGATTAGGTTGTTCCCATACAACATGCCCAATAGGTAGGGGCTATCAGGAGACACTTGGCTAATAAAAAGGGCTCCTGCTTTTCCTAATGAGTTTAGGAGAATTTTTAATTGCGCTAACTGATTGGCAAAGCTTGCCTCGGGTGAAGATGGGTCCTGAAATACTACTCGGAGAAGATGGCTTTGGGTTTTGTTTACTCTGGCCAAATTCTCAAAGGTTGTATTGTCATATTCTCGCTCATACTCCTCCCTTTCTTCCCCACTCCCTGAGGCTTCCCCTTCACCTCCTCCCCTCAGACCTAGCTCCCCTAGATAGACAACTTCCCCAAGCGCGGGGAACACCTTCCCATCCAGTACATGGATCCGACGTCGGCGCTGCCAGCTAGGATACTTACTGAGAACTTCTAGGCTACTCGTGGGATCTTCTCCCCGACTGCACACGACAGGCAGCACAGCCCGTCGAGCAAAAGCACCTATGTGAGAAGATACCTCGGCGTGCCACTGACCTCGTTCGTGCTGAAAACGCACTTGCTCCCCTGCTCGGGCCTGGAAGGATAGGTTCTCACCAAGGGCGGTGACTTGGGGAGAAGTTCGTAGTAGGTCACGTCGCTGATATGGTACAGCTTCCTGGCTCGTGTACTCCTGGAGTACGCGCTCCATCGATGGCCTGCTAGCTACCCCACTACTCCAAAGTGAGCCTGGAGAGTCTGGGGGCAACTGCAAGATACCCCCAGGCGAGGGCGTAGGGGAGTCACTGGCCAGGGTCGGGTAGCCTGGACTAGTCGTGGTGGCTGGCATACTGGCACCCTCACAGTCTGGGGCAGCCAGGGTGGCATCCGGGCTGCCCCAGACCGCGAGCAGCCACACTGTGAGTAATATTCGGGCCGTGCTTCGCTGGCCCTGGGTGTAGAAGCTAGGGCGTTTCATAATTCTAGTAGTGATTACGTTTTTATTCTCAAAGTTTATCACAAAGGCTCGTTGAGTGTTCTTCCCGCAAGTTGGAGCAATTTTACGTAAAGATCCAAATGTATAGGGGCAAGCTAGATCTTCTACCTAAATGTAAGCGCTTTATCGAAGTCTGTGCACGGTTTTGGGCTACGCTATGAAAAAATGCTCACTGGCTCTTCAGCCGCTACTGCTAAAGATAGGAAGAAACTTCTCAGTAATTGCAGCGCTAAGTTTGTGCCTAGCGAGCTAGCGCTTCTACCCAAAGTGCGAGCTCTTTCTCAAGGTCTGTCCATAGCACTAGGCTACGCTACGAAATCAAGGATCGCTAACTCATTTTCTATGCTGTGATATTACATCTTTTCTCTGAATATAAATCAACTGCTAGCCTGGTGAGCTAGATCTTCTACCTAAGTCTGCGCCTTTTCCCAAGGCCAGTTCATAGCTCCAGAACACGCTATGCAATCAAGGCTGACTGATGCATGCCCGCTGCCTCCAAAATATATGGCGGCAAATCTTCTAGGAAAATCCCAGCTGAATGCTAGCATGCTAGGTCTGCTGCCTAAGGGTAAGCGCTTTCTTTGTAGATCAGCTGGGGTTAGCAGGATTGGGACGACGATCCTCGCTGCTGATTTTACGTATTTTTGTAGCATATTGCTGAATGGCTTTGCGTACTGTACGTTACCGGAAACCTTATCTGCCTACTAGAATTTGCTGGGTGTGCAACCGTAGCTTTGGCTGACGCAGAAAGTGGTATAGGTGCTGGGAAGTAGTGAGATACTGTTCGGCGAAATGTAGACAACAAGGCCGTAAACGCCTTGCTGAAGTGCGTTCGGTAGCTGGAAGTTATAAAAGCTGTGAGCGGCCCTGGACAAGCAGCAGAAGGCAGCTCCTGGAGGCTACTAGCGTGTGCTGGGCTTGGGCAAGGGGGTAAAAAACTATCTATATAGACTTTGCATGATGAATGGACTTTATAATGTGTTGCTATACTACTGCTACACCAGGATCGAAGATACTGATTATTTCAGGGAGCAGCACCACCAGTATTGTTTAGCGCATGGGCTAAGGGGTAGAATCATTATTGCACCAGAGGGTATTAATGGGACTATCTCAGGGCTGAAAAGGCCTTGTAGTAGGTATATCCATGACCTCAAGGCCGATCCAAGGTTTGCCCATACGCACTTTAAAGTAGTGCCTCATCATCAGCAGGCTTTCGAGAAACTACATGTGCGGGTCAAGCAGGAGATTGTACATGCTGGCTTGCCCCACATCAATCCCGTAGCGCGGGCTGGGGCATACGTAACACCGCGTGAGCTGCAGCGCATCAAGGATGACGAGGATGTAGTACTGCTAGATGCTCGCTCTAGCTATGAGCACCGTATCGGTAAGTTTAAGGGTGCTGTGACCCTAGACATAGCCCATTTCAGAGATTTCCCCGCTCAGGTAGACAAACTGGCTCCCTACAAGGATAAAAAGATCGTCACCTACTGTACAGGAGGTGTCAAGTGCGAGAAGGCTAGTGCCTACTTGCTAGCCAGCGGGTTTAAGAATGTTTACCAGCTTTTTGGGGGTATTATTCAGTATGGTATAGAAACTGATGGTGCAGATTTTGAGGGAAAGTGCTATGTCTTTGATAATCGGCTATTAACTCCCATTAACCATAGTAACCCTACGGTAATTGGCCGATGTTATGTATGCCACGCGGCTTGTGATCGGATGGTTAACTGTGCCAATCCGTTCTGTAACCGCCATGTGCCTATATGTGTTCCTTGTGCTGAAGCGCTGGCAGGAGCTTGCTCAGCGGTATGCAAGCAGCATCCGGCTAAGCGGCCTTATGAGGGTACGGGATATTACGCTACAAAAATGAATGGTTATAATCCTTATAAGGGCCTCCGAAGAAAAAATCAGTAGGATGTGTATTGGCCAGCAAGTAGCCGCTGGTCTTTACTAGGCTAGGTATTTTAGGTATCTTACCTCCTTAGCTGTTAAGAACCGCCATTGGCCACGGGGTAAGTTCTTTTTGGTGAGACTAGCATACAGTACTCTATCTAGCTTGGTTATCTGGTAGCCTAGCTGTTCGAAAAGTCGCCTAATAATTCTGTTCTTCCCCATATGTATTGCGATACCCAACACTTTCCGATCTGCACCTACTATGGCCAGCTCATCTACTTGCACGATGCCATCTGTGAGCGCAACACCATCCTGAATGGCTTTAAAGTCTGCTGTTCGGATGGGTTGGTCTAGGCTTACCTCATACACCTTTTTAATCTTTTTGCTAGGATGTGCTAGCTTCTGGGCTAGCTGGCCATCGTTAGTAAGCAAGAGGAGCCCTGTGGTATTCCGATCTAGCCTGCCTATGGGATAGACCCTGGCTGTAGCAGCTTGCTTGACTAAATCGAGTACTGTCTTTCTCCCCTGGGGGTCTCTGACTGTGGTTATATAGTCTTTGGGTTTATTGACCAGGATATAGGTAGGTGGCTTGGGCTTCAAGACTTGGCTTTGGTACTTGACGGTATCGGTAGGGCTTACTTGATAGCCGAGGGTGGTCACTTTTTGTCCATTGACCGTGATATGGCCAGCCTGGATTAGGTCGTCTGCTGCTCGTCTAGGGCAAATACCTGCATTGCTGATGAGCTTGTTGAGCCTCATATGGCTAAGGGGTTTGGCTATCTTTAAGGCTTTGGGGGAAGGCTTTTGCATGCTATTGGGAGCTATTTATCGAGCGCCTACTTGGATTTTTACTCTTGGACCTGCTTGGCTGCTAGCGAATACCTAGCACGGGGTGCCATTTCTGACCTTTCGTTGTTGATACGTCCTCCTGGTGGCCACGCATATGGCGTAGGTACCATCTCTAAATCCTGTTCAAGGCGTTTTATAGGTGTACGATGCACTTACGCTGCCTTTCTCGCACAAGATCGAGATTCTTTTTCGGCTGTGCTGGAAGTTTCTGCAAGCAATTTTGTGATCGCTTCTGTATCACGGTCATTTTTTTGCTTAATACTACTTGCAAGAAATTTGGTGCGCTCGGTCTTTCTAGTCTTCTGAAAATCAGTCTCTCGAGCTTCTGGGGCTTTTTTGCTGAATATCTCTGCTGCTTATGCTGCTTCGTAGCTACTGGATTTGGCTAGTAGTAAGGGGTCTGAGGCAACGATCGCGCTGGCTAGCACGCAGAAGATATGGGACGTTGAAAGGGCCGACAACTAGCTACCCTGGCTTGCACAGTTGCCTGTAGTGTACTAGCCAACAGATAACGACCCATGGCACCAAGTCAAGCTTCTACACGTTGTTGCTTTTCTATGGTATTTTCTTCTGTTATAATGTGGCCAACAACATCGGCAAGGATTCGCCCACAGTGCTCACAGTTGACCAGCTCTTCTTTTTTTCTCACCATTGCTTGTACTTGGGGGCATACAACGATGAAGCATCCGCTGCAGGCTTCTTTTTCTATGACCGCTATGGCTGGGTTATTGCCTACATTTTTTCTGACTTTTTCATAGTACTGTAGCAGGTCTTTATCCAGGCTTTCGATAAGCCACGCCCGCTGCTTATGTAGGTTACTTTCTTCTTGGCTCTCTTTTACTACTAATTCGAGCCTTTGCTGCCTATCAGCAAGGGTTTGCTTTTTTTTCTTGACAGCAGCGCTGACCTGCTCCATGGTGCTTTTATTTTTTTCTATTTGCTCATAGTGCGCTTTGATCTTCCTCTCTAATAGCTGACTATCGAGCTCTTGCAGCTCTATCTCCTTGGTGAGGGTGTCATACTCTCGATTGCTGCGCACGCTCATTTGCTGCTCTTTGTAGCGCTGGACAAGCTGGCTGATATCTTTGATCCTCACACGCTGCGTCGTAATGGCTTGCTCGAGGCTGGCTATATTCTCTTGATTCTGCTGTAGCTGCGTCTGTATGCTAGCCAACTCGCCTACTAAGGCCTTGATTTCATCAGGTAAGGCACCCCGCATTTCCACGATCTCGCCTAGTTGCTTATCAATGTCTTGTAGCTCCAGTAGCCATGTGAGCTTTTCTTTGATGGTATTACTCATGGATTTTTTTCAACAATAGTGTACGGGGTTGGTAACAGTTTTGCACCCCAAGACGGTAACGTTAGCAAATTTCTCGGATAGCCAGTCATAAATCAAATCTTTGGTGGCTAGCTCGCTTTCGTAATGGCCTATGTCTGCTAGTAAGATATGGCCTGCTGCATTAAAAAAGTCTTGGTACTTGACGTCAGCGGTAATAAAAGCATCTGCTTGTTGGCGTAGGGCTTCGGGAAGTAGTTTACGGCCCGCACCACCACATAGTGCTATTTTTTGAATAGGGCGTGTTATGGGGGCTGAATGCCGGACACAACCTAGGCTCATCTGGGTTTGGAGGTACTGCAAAAATTCTCTGCTAGGTAAGGCTTGGGGCAGTGTACCCATCATGCCGATCCCAACCCCAGGGTGGCTATTTTCTAGCGATTGGATGTAGTAGGCTACTTCTTCGTAGGGGTGGGTTTGCTTGAGAGCTGCTAGTATTGTTTTGGTTAGGTAGGTAGGAAAGGCAACTTCTACCCTATGCTCGGTTACTTTTTCAATGTGATTGGAAGTTCCTATATAGGGCTGGGCTCCTGCTGTGGGCTGGAATGACCCTGTGCCTGTGCTCACAAAACTACAATGGGTATAGTTGCCCATATGCCCTGCACCAGCTTGATACAAAGCCTGCAATACTGGCTCAAGGGCTGATGGGGGCACAAAAGTAGTTAGCTGGCTTAGGGTACCGGACTTGGGAGATAAGATAGCTAGCTGCTGTAGGTTTAGCGACTGAGCTAGGCGTTTATTTACCCCCTGGGCTACGCTATCTAGATTTGTGTGGATGGCATAAATAGCAATATCCTGCTTGATAGCTTGTATGATACACCTTGCTGCATAGCCACTATGGGTTAGCTGTTTGATAGGCTGAAAGATGATCGGATGGTGGGCAACGATAAGGTTACAGTGCTGGGCTTGTGCTTCTGCTAGTACTGCTTCGGTAACGTCTAGACAGATGAGGACGCCTGTCACTCTTGCTCCAGCATCGCCCACTATAAGCCCTGCGTTATCGTAGCTTTCTTGATAGGCCAAGGGGGCTAGCTGCTCTAGGTGGCTTGCGATATCTCTGACCCTAGTCATGATGAGTGTGGTTGTTGAATAGGTGGTATATGTCCGCTAAAGGTGATGCGTTCCTTTTTCATTTCTATTTCTAAAGGATGTCATACGAAATGCAATATAATTAAGATTGTGTGCTATTTCGCTATCTTTGACGGAAGGGCAGCTGTATGGAGTGGTCATGCAGCAAGGATTTTTTCGTTTGATCGATGTATGCGAAGGGTTTGGGCCTGCGTTATTAGTGGGGCAGCTTCGCCGTAGGCGATACTAGAGAAACACCTGGTATAGCATATTTGGTTCGATTGTTCCCAGTGAGATCTTGCATGACTGTGCTGAGCAGAGACTGCAGGCGGGAAATACATTCGGAAGGCTGGTTGTTGCTTAAATTTTTTTGAAAAACTTTTATTGACCAACTCCTGCCGTTTGTATATTGTTTATTATGAGGTAAAGCCCGTGTGAGCCTAGACAATCGTCTGTGCCTGTTGAGGAGTCCATCCTGATCCTTGCTGCTCAAGCCCAGGGCTCCATGGTACTTTAAACAATGTATTGAGCGCATCCGGCGGGCCGGGGGATAGCCCTTTATCTTGTAGACATGTTTATTCGTTAGCTTTGCCGTCATTCTCTAGTCAGTAAACACTTTTCATTGCAAGTAACGGATTTTATAGCCCACTATAAGCAGCATGGCTGGGTAAAGACCTTGGCACACAAGCTACAAGCTAGTCCATATCAAGTTTGGCACCTCAAGGGACTCTCGGGTAGCCTGGATGCCGTGCTAGCAGCTGCTGTGTACGACCTCAGCCATACAACGCAGTTATACATCCTACACGATAAGGAAGAGGCTGCTCATTTTTATAATGACTTGCAGAGCCTGCTTCCTCACGAGCAGATCTTGCACTATCCTGCTGTCTCACAACCCACATCCACAGCTCGCTCAAATGGTACTGATGCGCTCATGCAAGCTGTAGTGCTGCACCAGCTCGGCCGGGCTATCCCATCCGCAATAGTTACTTATCCCGAAGCACTCGCTAGCCGGGTGATTGCTAGAGATGCCCTGGTTCGGCGCACATTTACTGTCCAAGTCGGCGAGGAGCTAATAACGGCAGCAATTGCTGATAAGTTGACTGAGCAAGGGTTTGAGAAGGTAGACTTTGTCTATGAGCCCGGTTGTTTTGCAGTACGCGGAGGTATCGTCGATATATTTTCCTATGCCCATCCATGGCCTTACCGCCTAGAGTTGTTAGGCCAGACAGTAGAAAGTATCCGAACGTTTGACCCCGCCAACCAAGGATCGGTGGCATCTGTACAACAAGCTGCTATCATGCCGCATATCCAAGTCCTATCTACAACCACTGCTTACCAATCTTTCCTGGATTTCTTGCCTGAGGGCAGTTTGGTCTGGGTCAAAGACTATGCAGCCACGCTCAGTATCATCGAACAAACCTATCAAGTAGCCCAATCAACTCCTGGAGCACACCTGCCAACGTCTGCTTTATCGTGTGAGATGCCCGCTAGCTGGGAAGCATCTTTGCAAAGATGTACGATCGTAGAGTTTGGGCATAGATTTTATCGAAAGCCTTATGAGATGTCAGCTTACCCAGCTGCTCCACAGCCTACCTTTAACGAGCAGTTTGAGCTTTTGGCTGAGGACCTACATCAAAACCAAGCGAAAGGCCTCACCAACATCATTACAGCTACCTCCCCCAGCCAGCTTGATCGGCTTGCTGATATACTCGCAGCGCTTGATGCTACGGTACAATTCCAGGCACTACAGCTAGGACTACACCAAGGGTTTATTGACCAGCAAGTAGGCATAGCCTGCTATACAGATCATCAACTCTTCGGCCGTTACTATAGGCATAAGTCTCCGCAGCAATACACTACTAGCCAGGCTGTTGCTTTGCAGGAGTTACAAACCTTGCAGCCTGGCGACTATGTAGTACATATCGACTATGGGATAGCACGTTTTGCTGGGTTGACCAAGGTAGCTGCAGGTGGCACAGAGCAAGAAACACTACGCTTAATCTATAAAGACAATGACGTGGTGTATGCCAGTGTGCATGCCTTACACAAAATCTCTAAGTATACAGGTAAAGAAGGCGCAGTACCTACCATAAGCAAGCTAGGCACCTCGGCGTGGGAACAGAAGAAAAAAAAAGTCAAACAAAAAGTACAAGATATTGCCCAAGAACTTATCCAACTATACAGCCAAAGGAAGCATGCGCCAGGCTTTGCATTTAGTAAGGATAGTTTTTTACAAACTGAGCTTGAGTCCTCTTTTCTGTACGAGGATACGCCTGACCAAGCAGCTGCCACAGCTGATGTAAAGCGCGATATGGAAGCGCCACATCCCATGGACCGGCTCGTCTGCGGAGATGTAGGGTTTGGGAAGACCGAAGTGGCTATTCGGGCAGCTTTCAAGGCTATCCATGATGGTAAGCAAGTGGCTGTGCTGGTTCCTACCACGATCCTGGCCTTGCAGCATTACGAGTCTTTCAAGCGTAGGCTAGTCAATTTCTCTGTCCGTGTCCAATACATCAATCGCTTTAAAACCGGCCCAGAGGTTAAGAAAATACTGCAAGCAACGACACAGGGGCAGGTGGATATCTTAATTGGTACGCACCAAATCCTGAGAAAGGCCGTTAAGTTCAAAGACTTAGGACTCTTAATCGTTGACGAAGAGCAAAAATTTGGTGTAAAAGCTAAAGAAAGACTTAAAGAGCTCAAGCTAAATGTAGATGTACTTACACTCACAGCCACGCCTATCCCCAGAACACTCCACTTTTCCCTTATGGGTGCCCGAGACCTGAGCATCATCATGACCCCTCCGCCCAATCGGCAGCCCGTAGCCACTTCCATCCATACCTTTGACAATACGCTTATCCAAGAGGCTATTCGTTATGAAGTACAGCGGGCCGGGCAAGTATTTTTTGTACATAATCGGGTAGCCAACATTCAAGAAGTAGCCAGCATGGTACATAAGCTGGTTCCCGGTTATAAGCTTGGGGTAGCGCACGGGCAGCTGCCAGGTAATCAGCTAGAACAAAGCATACTTCAGTTTATGGCTGGCGAGTATGATATACTGGTCTCTACCAACATCATCGAATCGGGCCTGGATATCCCCAATGCCAACACCATTATCATCAATGATAGCCACCTGTTTGGCCTCTCAGACCTACACCAAATGCGGGGTAGAGTGGGAAGATCCAACCAAAAAGCGTTTTGCTACCTCATTGCCCCTCCTACCACGAGCCTATCAGCAGAAGCACGCAAGAGACTCAGGGCCTTAGAGGAATTCAGTGAGCTGGGCAACGGTTTCCAGGTAGCTATGCGTGACCTTGATATCCGTGGTGCGGGCGATTTGCTAGGCTTTGAGCAAAGTGGTTTTATCGCTGATATGGGCTTTGAGACATACTGTAAGATACTGGATGAGGCCGTACAAGAACTAAAATTAAGTAAGTTTAAAGAACTTTTTGCCGAGGAGCTCGCCCACAAAGCCCAACTACCGGCCGTAGATTGCACCCTCGAGACAGACCTAGCGCTCTTGGTTCCCAATACTTATGTGAGCAACGATACGGAGCGGCTTAGACTCTATACAAAGCTAGATAATATCAAGAGCGAAGCTGCCTTAGCATCCTTCCAAGCAGCGCTCAGAGACCAGTTTGGGCCTTTGCCCTTGCCCGTGCAGGAGCTCATCAAAGCTGTGGAGCTACGCTGGATGGCTCAACAGCTAAGCTGCCAAAAGATAAGACTCAAAGAAGCCACTATGCGATGTTATTTTACGCCATCACCACAGCACCAACAGGCTGCAGATCGCCTAACCTACTTATTGTCTTACGTACAGCAACATCCCCAAAGATGCCAACTTAAAGAAACGAAGAACCAGCTGGTACTTACTATTCAATCAGTAGCCAACATCAGCGAAGCCCGGGCTGTCTTGCAGCAAGCAATGCTTTCTGAAGCCAAGTATGCTGCAGCTTAGGGGGTACGCTAGGTAGTAGCCATGTGTTTTAACAAGCTGCCTAGCCTGTAGAAGCTAAGTATAAAAAATCTTAAGGCCACAATGTACAGGGTGTCAAGTATAAGCAGTGCCAGGGACGCCAGCATGGGCCTAAGGGTCGTGATGAGGCTGTGCGTGAGGTAAGGAACGAAGCAATACGAAGCCCAAGAATTGGGAGCAATGGATCAAAAGTTTAGATTGAGGGTAGACTATGGCTTGGTTGCAAGCGCTGGAATAGTATTAGATATTCGTTACATTTATTTCGGCATAGACATAGATACTGCTACAATTCATTAATTACATACCGTAAACGTAAATCAGTATGCTCTCTTGGCTCAATCTAGACATCGTCATATTCAGTTGCTTCCTGGCGACGAATCTCGTACTAGGACTACAGGCCGGCCGTAGGGTTAAAAATGTACACACCTATGCCATCGGCAACAAAGATTTCCCTACTGCTACGCTTACCTCTACCATCGTGGCTACGTGGATTGGCGGTGGAGTCATGTTTTATGGTCTAGGCCGCACCTACAACACCGGGCTATACTTTGCCATAGCGCTTTCAGCGGCATCTCTTGGACTATTAATCACAGGGCGGTTTTTAGTCGTCCGCATGGGAGAATTTTTGAATAACCTCTCTGTAGCTGAGGCGATGGGTGATTTATATGGCAAAACTGTACG
Organism: Bacteroidota bacterium; assembly: GCA_039029235.1. GTDB lineage: Bacteria > Bacteroidota > Bacteroidia > Cytophagales > Amoebophilaceae > JBCBRR01. The sequence continues at coordinate 38,867 of JBCCGO010000003.1, forward strand.
CATTGCTACGGCTCTCAGCGGCATTGCACTATCTATAGGAGGCGTGGCCATCCAGTTTCAAGTTATTGGCAAAATGCTAACCTTGATATTTGGTTTTCAAGGACCAGAGGTTACCGTGGCTGCAGCGAGCATTGTTATTCTTTACTCTGCTTTTGGTGGCATACGTTCTGTGACTATCACGGACGTATTTCAGTTCATCACCTTTGGTGTATTTATTCCGGTGCTATCCCTGATCGTCTGGAACAATCTTCAGGATCCTGATCTCGTGGTCCATACCTTGACTACTAACCCTATGTTTGATCCTCGCGCAGTCATGGGCTGGAATCCTAAGTTTCTGTCCTCTTTAAGCTTACTACTTTATTGGGCCATACCCGGTATAAATCCACCTGCATTTCAGCGGCTAGCTATGGCTCGTGATCTCGGGCAGGCGCAGCGATCTTTCACCTATGCAGCTGGCTTGAGCTTTTTGGTAATCATTTCAGTCGTCTGGGTAGCCATCTTGGTACTGGTCGAGAATCCTAACTTACAACCTGAGTCAAAACCTGAGGTGGTATTTAACTACCTGATAGATCGCTATACCTATGCAGGATTTAAGGGCCTGGTTGCCGTAGGTATGGTGGCCATGGCCATGTCTACTGCAGACTCTGATTTAAATTCTTCTGCTGTACTAGCTGTCCATGATATCATCACTCCGCTACAGCCTTCCGCTAAAACATCGATCACTACCGTTAGGCTCCTCTCCCTTGCGGCAGGCCTTTTGAGCTTATTACTAGCCTTGCACGCTGAGGATATAGTAGAGCTGATGCTATTTTCAGGCAGTCTCTACATGCCTGTAGTAACGGTTCCTTTTCTTCTGGCCCTTTTTGGGTTTCGGAGTAGTGCACGGGCTGTCCTGATAGGTATGCTCGCAGGTATTAGCACTGTACTAGTCTGGAGACAGCTCATGGCGCATACAGGCATCGACCCTGTGATTACCGGTATGATAAGCAACCTTGTATTTTTCATGGGCAGCCACTATCTGCTGCGCGAGGCAGGTGGGTGGGTAGGTATCAAAGTACCAGGACCCCTAATAGCTGCGCGCCAAGAACAAAGAGTAGCTTGGAGAAGCTTCTTCAATACTATTCTCCATCCAAGGCTCTACGCCTACCTCAAAAGCAATCTACCTGCTAAGGAAGGGCTCTATTCCCTATTCGGTCTCTACGTAATAGGGGCTACCTATGCTTCTTTTTCTACCGTACCAGCGACCATAGTAAATACAAACTTTTTCTATTTCATTGCTCAGTCGGTTCTGTTGGCTACAACGCTTTTTATTACCTATCCTGCTTGGCCTCCTACTTTCAGGAGCAAGCGATTCATTGCCTTTGCCTGGCCGCTGGGCATTGGTTACATTTTATTCCTGGCAGGGGGAGTATTGGTCCTGATGAGTGGCTTCCACCAGGTGCAGGCCATGATCTTCATGCTCAACCTGGTGATGGCTGCTTTACTGCTAGACTGGCCACTGATGGTGTTCTTGGCTGTCAGTGGTATTGTACTTGCCCTAGGCATTTTCCAGCGCTATGTAGGTGCTATCCCCTGGGCAGACATTTGGGGATATGCGGTTCCGGGCTATCTATGGGCTGCCTTTGTTCATAAGCTTGTTGGTGGCCTTGGTCCGATTTAGGCAGGTTAAGAGTAAGCTGACTTTGCAAAATGCCTATCTTATCGCTAGCCGAGAGGAGGCTAGGAAGCAACTAGCTGCAAGCATAGGCTATGGCCATCAGCTGGCCCAAGAACTAGCGCAGGACGAGCTACAGCTTGATAGCGTGACAACGGATCACGTAAAGCAGGCTGTGTATCGGATAATCGATTATATACACCTGGAGGTAAGTGAGATCCGGCTAGCTCGGCTACTAGACGAGGTCAAAGCTGAGCTCAAGCTCCAGGACTTTACAACACCCCCGCAGCTTATCGTCCAGCAAAACATAACACACAAAAGCATCCAAGCTGATGTAGGCAAGATCAAGCAGCTGCTCGTAGAGGCCATAGTGTACATACACGCGAAGAATGCCACCAACCAGCCGATTACTATAGCGCTAGAAGGGGCTACTTTGGGGCATAAGCTGGATCACATGAAGAACTACCTAAAAAAACTAGCTGCCATCAGGTTTGTCCTGACTACAGATGCAACGATTCCTCCTCCTGAGGAAGTATATATGATCAGCCCCATACAAACCAAAAGCCAGTCGACAAAGCAGGAAACAGAGCTAGCGCTTTTGGAGCATTTACGCATCATCGACGCCCATTATGGGTATGCAGCTATCAAAGAGGCAACCACGCAGGTTTACGTGATCCCGGCTAACGTACGGGAGGTTCGTGCCAAGGTGATGGAACGCTTGAGAGTACCTGCATCATCAGTTCCTGAGGAGCTGGCGCATCCGCTGGCTGTACAGCTAGAAAAAGAATTGTTCGAAAAGTTGCAGGGAACAGCTGTTGACCTGCAGGTGATCAAGAAGGCACTGGATACGATCAAGAAGTATCATGGAGGGACCAGAAGAAAGTCCGGAGAGCCATTCTTTACACACCCGCTCAGTGTAGCCTTGATTCTACTAGAGTATTCCAGCGACCAGGACGCTGTGGTAGCGGCCCTCCTGCATGATACGGTCGAGGATACGCAGCTTTCGCTGGCAAACATTCGGGCCATGTTTGGGAATACGGCGGCCTTCTTAATTGAGAAGACTACGAACCTACAAGACAATATCGACCGTAGGGTGAGCCTGGCTGAACACGAGACGCTTTCTCGGTTGATCTACTATGAAGACCCTCGGGCAGCGCTGATCAAGCTTTCGGATAGACTACATAATATGCGGACGATTGAAGGCCATCCCTCACTGGACAAGCAAAAGAAAATTGCGTATGGAACGTGGATTTTCTTTGTGCCTTTGGCGCTACAGTTGCGGTTCCAGTATATAGCACGGGAACTGAAGGAGCTTAGCTTGAAAGTACTGGAGAAGTAAGACTTGCTGCAGGAGCGGGCTATCACCAAGCCTTGCTGGATAAGTCAGAAAATACTTAGCAGCGACTATGGCCGAGAATGGGAAGTTTTTGAGCAGATCGAGGGACGTCTCTGCGTGCTGGCATCTCCATACAAGATTCTATAAGTACCAGAAATGAACTGAGCTAGGTCAGGTCTAGCAGACTTTTCATCAATCCAGGGAAGGATTACGTAGCGGTAATTACTTGCCGGCTCACGAGACTCGTCTCTTGCTAGTCCCATCCTTGCAAGCTATGGCTTACGTCTTAGCTCAAAATGCTTGCCTAAATACAGCCTTCGTACTTGCGCATCCTCAGCCAGTTCCTCGGCAGTTCCTGACCTGAGCAGGGTACCCTCAAACATCAGATAGGCACGATCTATAATAGCCAAGGTGGCACTGACGTTATGGTCAGTAATAAGTATGCCAATGTCCTTCTCCTTGAGCTTTGCTACAAGCAACTGAATATCTTCGACGGCAATAAGGTCTACGCCAGCAAAGGGCTCATCCAAGAGTATAAACTTAGGGTCCATGGTCAAAGCGCGGGCTAGCTCGATTCTTCGGCGTTCGCCACCCGAAAGGACCTTGCCCTGGCTTTTCCGAATATGCGTAATGCTAAACTCCTCCAGCAAGGCTTCCATTTTTTCTTTTTGGGCTTGCGGTGATAAGCCGGTGTGCTCCAAAATAGCCATCAGGTTTTCCTCTACGGTTAGGTTGCGAAACACAGAGGCCTCCTGGGGCAGGTAACTAATGCCTATTTGGGCTCTTTTGTACATGGGCAGGGCAGTGATCTGCCTTTCATCCAGGTAAACCTTGCCTGTATAGGGCTTGACTAGGCCTACCATCATGTAGAAGGTTGTAGTCTTGCCCGCGCCATTAGGCCCTAGTAGGCCTACAATCTCGCCTTGCGATACAGCTGGCGAGGCGCCATTTACTACGGTCCGCTTTTTATAGTGCTTGACGAGCTTTTCGGCACGAAGTTGCATAGTGGCTCAACGGTAGGTCTAGAGACAGCGCTACTTTCCTTGAATGTCTTTGATGGTGAGCTGTAAGCTACGCGCACCTAGGTAATCATTTTCTCCCAAAGTGTAGACTATTCTAAAAGGCTTCTGGTCACGTATCACGGGTTCATACTTAGCTAGTCCAAACCCAATAGCTTCCAGCCTATGGCACATGCCTGGCTGATACACGTATAGCTTCAGATGTTTGTCTTTCAGGACACTATAGCTGCTAGCTACCACAGGGTCTGTGGCAAAGGAAGCTTTCATGTTACCATTGCCGAAAGGACCCATTTGCTTCAGAACGTTATAAAATTTAGCATCGATCGTATCCAACGAGATGGATAAATCTACCCTCTGCGTAGGAACAAGCAGGTCGTCCTGAATGCTACGAGCTACCACGGCTTCGAAGCGTTCCTGAAAATCAGCTACACGCTCGAGCGGCAAGGTCAGGCCTGCAGCATGGGCATGTCCTCCATACTGGTCTAGCAGATCATGGCAAGCCGTCAGCGCTTCGTAAATATTAAAGCCCCTGACAGAACGAGCAGAGCCAGTAGCCTTTCCCCCAGCAGCCGTCAGGATGACAGTAGGCCGATGATACTGCTCTATGCATCGAGCAGCTACAATGCCAATCACTCCTTTGTGCCAATCTTCCTTGAATAGCACCGTAGTCTTTGCCTGGGCTGCGTGAGCATCACTCGCTAGCATACTGATCGCCTCTGCGGTGATTGTGCTATCAAGGTACTTTCTAAGGTCATTCTTAGCCTCCAGAGTGCGTGCCAGCGCATCAGCCGTTGCCTGGTCAGTAGCCAGCAGTAGATGTACCGCCAAGCTTCCATGGTCAATCCTTCCCGCAGCATTGAGGCGAGGGCCTAGGCCAAAAACCAATGCCGAGGCACCCAAGGGAGGGCATAGATTGGCTGCCTGGATAAGAGATCGGAGCCCTAGATGGGGATGAGTATTGAGCTTGTGCAAGCCATGATAAGCCAAGATCCGGTTCTCTCCTATCATAGGTACCAAATCGCAAGCAATACTGACAGCTACCAAGTCTAAGTAAGTATATAAGGGCTCTGCTGGAAGTTTTGCGTGCAGGCTTAGCGCTTGGAGGAGCTTAAAGCCTACCCCACAGCCAGACAGCTCTTTAAAGGGGTAGCTACAAGTGGGTTGTTTAGGGTCTAGGATGGCATAGGCCGGGGGCAATACTCCCCCAGGCTCATGGTGGTCACATACGATGACATCGATACCTGCAGCTTGGGCCTGTTGGATGCAATGGACGGCTTTAATGCCACAGTCTAGCGTAATAATCAGCCTGATACCCATACGAGCTGCCCAAGACACAGCTTGCTGTGAAAAGCCATAGCCCTCGGTATAGCGATCAGGAACATAAAATTGTACTCGGTCATGTAAGCGCTTGATAAATCCATAAACCAAGGCCACTGCAGTAACGCCGTCTACATCGTAGTCACCATAGACCAGTACAGCCTCATGACTTTTTATAGCTTGTATCAGTCGGCGCACAGCCTTGCGCATACCTTGCATGGCAAAGGGGTCATGCAGGTCGGCTAGTGAAGGCCTGAAATAATCCCGGGCTTGGTCAAAGCTAGTAATGCCTTTCTGTACCAGCAGGGTAGCAATAGCAGGGTTGACGCTAATAGCATCAGCCAGTGTAGTTACTGCACTAGATGCAGGCAGGGGACGGAAAAGCCATTGTTTATGCATCGGTCAGGAGACCTGGTTAGGCTGTAGGCTGGAGAAATATATGACTTTCATAGCAACAGCTCCTAGGATATAATAAATTAAGGATCGTTTAAAATGGAGTTTTTGCTGACGCTGGGCTTTCACGAAAAGCGTGGGGCAAAGCATGAGCCTGATGCATACCTACTTGGTCTTGGGGAAACTATTTTTTATAGCTTATACCAGTGCCTCCAGCCTACTAGCATGCTTATAAGCCTCTTCATAAAGCTCATCCTTAGAATATGCGTTCACAATACGCTGGTAGCACCGCAGGGCTGCCTGGTAATCCTGTTGTGTCTCATAGGCCAGTGCTGCCTTTTCCAAGTAAGTAGGCGTGAAGAATGCATTGGGCTTATAATCAGCTGCTTTCAGGTAATAAGCAGCAGCCTGCAAATAATTTTGTTGTTCAGTATAAGCATCGCCTATGAGTGTCCAGGCACGGGCTTGCAATAAATAATCCTTTGCCTTGAACTGCTTGAGGTGCTGGATGGCTTCCTCATAATCCTGCTGGCGCATATAACATATACCTGCGTAGAAATGCGCCAGGTTAGCCGTCTTCGTAGCACCATACTTCTCAATAATATCCAGAAAACCAGCATAAGTGCCATCGCTTCGCAAAGCTTGCGCAAAGTTCTCTGCCTCGAAACAATAGACCGCCGGGAATATATCCCGTTGCGCAGCAGCATCCCGTTGATGTTGATGACGTTGCCATAGAAAAACTCCCACAACTACTGCCAGACCCATACCAGCTAGCACGTAAAATCTTCGCCAGTAATAGCCTATATAGTATTGCTGCTGCTGCACCTGCTCCTCTGTATGTTGTGCCCCCTTGCTAGAGGCTAGTGCAAGCTTTGTAGACATAGTGACTTTAGTAACTCCACTGCATAGCTACCTCAAGGCATCAGTGGATGAGCAGCGGATATCTAGTTTGTACATACGCACGCTAGTAAACTGTTTTAGGCTTGTGAGCAAAGCAGTTTCCCTGCAAAAGCAGTGCACACGCTCAGAGGCGTCTTACCACTCGCCACAGCATGGCCTCCTAATAGTATGTTGTATCCTTACCAAAAGTGTGTATCAAACCGTCTCCACCTCGGGAGACAGCTATAGTTTTGCTATATAACCTAGCCATAATAATTTTACATCATGCCTAGGGCCAAAGAATGTACATAATCGCAGGAGCCCGCGATATACTTATCGCCCTGCTTTGAACAAAACTACCGCTGCTATGTAGCTTCTAGAAACGGTATATAAACAGACCAGGTCCTTCAGTTGCTGACCATAGTCTGTCTGACTTGGCCTTCAAGCCAGCGCATCAACAGCATCTGGCGTTACCAGCGTAGGCAGGCTGCGCCAAAAATACTGCTGGGGCACCAGGCTTGCCCTTAGCAACCTAGTAAGCTCAGTGAATATTGCATGCTGACAATGGTTTTGCAAGCTTCCTGATGTCGTGACAAAGCTAACCAAAAACATGGAAATAGAATCTATGCTGCTTCAGAAACTCCGGTGCTTCCGCTTTAAGAACTATAAAGATATTGAACTGACCTTTGCCACCCAACTGAATTACATAGTAGGAGCTAATGGTGCTGGCAAGACCAACCTACTCGATGCTATCCACTACTTATCCTTGACCAAAAGCGCTTTTAATCCTACCGATGCCCAGAATATTCTGCATGGCGAAGATGCGCTGGCCATACAAGGCCACTTCTGTAAAGCAGACAAGCACTATGATGTACGGTGTATAGCGCACCAAAGCCAAGGCAAGACCCTAGCAACGAATGGGAAAGTTTACCAGAAGCTACGGAGTCATATCGGACACTTCCCGGTAGTACTCACCACCCCGTATGATGCAGACCTGATTCAGGGAAGAAGCGAAGTAAGAAGGCGATTCTTTGACAGCATCCTTTGCCAGCTAGATAGCACCTACCTCAATACACTCGTGCAGTACCAGCAAGTACTTAAGCAGCGCAATGGCCTACTCAAGATGTACCCAGCCAAAGGCCTGCTAGACCAGGACTTGCTGCGCGCCTATGACCACCAGCTATTGCCCCTAGGACAAAGCATCTATGAGGCCAGGAAGGCCTTTGCAGCCACGTTTGTTCCAAGCTTGCAAACGCACTATCAATACTTTGTAGCAGCACCAGAAGTAGCAGGCCTAGCCTATACATCTGCAGTAGCTCACCCTGATTTTAAACAACAGTATAGCGATAACTTACCGCAAGACCTAGCAGCCCAGTGTACTACCCTGGGAGTACATCACGATGACTTTGTCTTTACCCTCCTCAATGACCATTCTCTCAAGAAACTAGGCTCCCAAGGCCAGCAAAAATCATTCATCCTTGCCCTCAGGCTAGCCCAGTTTGCTTGCATTGAGCAAGCGCTGCACTGCAAACCCCTGCTCTTGCTGGACGATGTCTTTGATAAGCTAGATGAGCAGCGCCTCATGCGCTTGACATCTTTAGTTGCTCAGCAGCATTTCGGCCAGGTTTGGATAACAGATGCCCAAGGAACCAGAAGTATTGCCATCACGAAGCAGCTACGAGTAGATAAAGCGCTATTTAAGATCGACCAAGGCAGACTGGCAGAGCGTATTAAGCTGACTTAGAGAGCGGGTGCCATACAATCCTACAATGCCAGCCAGCCCATCGTGGACAGTCCTTCGGCTAGCGAGGTAGTGTCTCAAAAAAGTGTGTGGAGCAGGGCCGTCCTAGGGCTCCTGTCACTGACTAGATCGGTCAAGTAAATGAAAATATCTGCATCATTCACATTTCTTGTTCGAATTTTAAGCAAAATATAAAATGTCTCTAGATGCCTCTAGCAATTTGTAAGCACCCTGCCCTCCTCGGCCTGGGGGGCCACCTTGCGAGGGCCCCCAAACCTCTCCTATCTTATCTCCTGTCTGGTGGAAGCTCGCCGAGAGGTGCAAGAGCTCCTGTAGCGTAGTCTCAAATGCTAATACTTTCTCCACAGCCAGCAGGCGGGCCAAACGGTAGTACCTATTTGGGTCTATCTGTAGC
>JBCCGO010000004.1:0-37986 GCA_039029235.1 Bacteroidota bacterium
ACTCCAAGCTAGCTATTTGAAAGCCCAAGGAGAACTATCCAAAGCTTCTAAGCAAGCAAAACTGGCAAAACAGTGTAAGGCGCCAGCTAAGGTAGGTTTAGAAACCATATCACTCGATGAGGAGGAGCAGGAGGCACTGGCATCCAAAATCACCGCCAAGCCTGAGGGAGCTAGCTCTACAGATGCTGCGGAGAGTATAAAAGAGTCCCTAGACAAAATTAAAGTAGAGGGTCTATGCACCGAGGAGAGTTATAAGTATCTTGAAACATTGATAGAAGCAGCTCGCTACGTACCCAAGAACTATGATGATTACTGTGAGATTATCACAACGAGAGAGGCCTTCAGAAGGTTCATACAAGAAGCTATCATGCGTTGTGCTGACGCTCAAGTAGGTGATGAAGAACAGGGGAACGATAAGAACCAAGACCAAGATGATCGTAAGCGTAAGAAAGAGGTTGTAAAGAAATCGCTAGAAGGACTACATATTTTAGTTTGTGCATCAATTGATCAAAGTCGGCTAGTATTTATCCAAAATGTCTTGGCCTGTCCTGGTGAGACCAAACATATACTTTTCACTAATATTCTGCCAACAGAAGAAAATATACATAAGCGCTATCGGGAGCTGGCGCGTCAGTTTCATCCTGATAAAGCCAAGCAGTTCTCTGAAGAGCACCGAAGCGCTACGCATGACTTAATGACTCGAATTAACCACTGCAAAGATGAATTACTGCAAAACTTAGCCAGAGCGTCTGCTGCTAGAAGTAAGTTGGCTTTTTATCAAGAGCAAGGAGACAATTTTTGGGCCAGGTACATGGATTATAAACATGCTAGCAAAGGTGAGTGGAATGAACTAAAAATATTTCGCCAAGCAGACTTGACTCACCTGAGCAAAGATGCATTAAATAAGTCAAGCCTAGAGCATGTTACACGCGCCTATGAAGCTTATCGGGCCTGCTGTCGAGTGGCAGATAAAGATCAATACCTAAGGAGCCAAATACAGCTTAGAGGTAGTATAGCGCTATGCCTATATGCCTCAGGCAGCTACTTAGACGCACAATTGTATGCCTTAGGTGCTATGAAACTGATATTCGACAAGTCCCAACACGTAACGCAGGAAGATCTAAGCCGAGCTAAGGCAATCTTAAGCAAAGTACAGGGACGTACTTCAGAGCGTGGTGAGGCACCAACAACTACCAGTGGATCAACCAGTACTTCTCGGGCACTCGTAGGGGTTGAAAAAGATTCTTCAGCGCTAGCAACGGTTCAGAAAAAACATTCTTTTACTGAAAAAAATAAAATAAAAAGTGCTATTGATCAAGATTTAGCAGCAATATCCAAACAATTAATACTTAGCAGTAACCGTAACCTAGTCAAATATCAGGCCCCACAAGAAGAAATTTTAAGGGCTAAAACCGAAGCGCTATCCCGCCAGATCATTGGACACGCAAGCCGAGTATCTGGGTTAACGGTAGGGGCTATGTTTTGTGGAACTGGTATCATAGGAGCTATAGAAACTATAGAAGTAGTAGCAGTAGCAACAACAGCAGCAGCAATATCAGTACCTGCTGTTGCTACTCTCATGTGTTTTGCTGGCAGTGTCGCACTCTTTCGTTGGGGATTCGAGAGCGGCAGCTATTTCCTTAGGAAAGGGCAGGATGCGCTGCAGGAACCCAAGACTCGCGAAGAACTAAATGCAATTATAAGGAAAGCGCTGGCGAATTATGATCAAGGTAAACCACAGGAATTTTTCGAAGCACTTGCTACAAAATACGATACAGATAAGCAGCTTTTGCCGTCACTAAAAGATCTCAGGCGTCATATGCCTGCTGCAACGCATATAATAGAAACCCTTACGAAGCACGGTTTTAGACCAGATGGGATAGCCTATTTATTCAATTTAATGGGCGAAGCACTAAGTAGTGGCAAAGTAAGCATTCCGGACTGTGACCTACAGGACCTGACTAATCTAGCAAAAAGTCGTTTTGAGGATGCTTTGGATGAAAAACTAGTGCAATTAACGCAATCCCTTGATACAAGAATATCTGAGATGCGTAAAAAAAGTTTAGGAGGTATAGCTGCTAGTACGGTAAGTAAACTTACAGACTTCTTGCTGCTTCGAGATGAGGGCTACTTAGCTAGAGAACATGTCGAAGATGCACAAGAAATGCCATTTAGAGCTAGACTAGAAGAAATGTGCAATGGTGCTAAAGTGAATATCGCTATTATTCGTATAGTAAGAGGTGATGAAAAAGCAATTGATGAAGCCAAGAAATTGATCAAAGAAGTACGAAATTCCATCGACCGATATGGCCAATTTCACGCAAAGCCAGCAATGCGCTTAGAAGCAATCGAAGACTTTCTGTGGATTGTGAGTGGCCAGACAGCAGATATCGAAACATTGGCCCTCCCCGAGGCTGCTGACCAACCATCCGCTGAAGAAGATATCTATCTAGCTTTCCTCGATGATCAGCTAGCAAAAACCAGCTCTGGCCAAGAAAGGGCATCGATATACAACAGAAGAGCAGCACACCACGCAAAAAGAGCGCAAGAAGCAGCAAAAGTGGCTCGCTTGGGTAGTTTGCAATATTGGCAAAAAGCTCTAAAGGACTATACAAGTGCACTGAGTTTAATAAATAATCATGAAAAATCGGGCTTAGGTTATATGCAGTGCCTGTTTGAGCTATCTAAATATGACGAAGCATTTAGGTACTTTCAACCACATCCTAGCCTGAGTAACAATCCAGATGCTTGGATCATAGCCAGTATGGCACACCGTAAACAGTTCTGCTACCCAAAGGCAAAAGAATGTATTTGGGAGGCACTGCAACAGGATCCTAAAAGCCAAGAAGCAGCGAGGCAAAAAACTCTCCTAGAAAGGCTACAAGCCAGTGCGATAGAGGAGAGGCTTAATGGATATCGCAGTGCTCAGATCCGATACGAGGAGCCTTACTTTGATGCTCGCCGAAAGCGTGAAAATGAAAAGGAGTATTATACCATCCTCTCTCTGGATGGGGGTGGCGTAAGAGGCGTGCTATCTGCCCTGTGGCTGAGCGAAATTGAAAGCAGAACCAAAAGACCGATTGCTCATTTATTCAACATGCTAGCGGGCACATCTACCGGAGCCATCATCGCTGCAGGCTTGTCTGTACCTCAGATAGATGTGCATGAAGTAAGAGGAGAAGTAGAGCAAGAAGAAGTGCTATCTCCCTATCGGCCACGTTACTCGGCTTCCGACATGGTGGAGCTATATAGGCAAAAGTCTCCAGAAATTTTTACAAAATCCAGTAGGTGGACAATCCCAGGTTCTCCCTTGGTGGTTAGTAAGTACACGGCTGTAGGACGTTCGTCCATATTTGAGAAATATTTTGGTCAAGCTAGATTGAACCAGGCTTTAACAGAGCTTGTCATTCCAGCAGTTAGTGAAGCGAATTTCACCTCTTCCTACCTATTCAGTCGCTCTACTGATGTAAAACTGCATGATGTGCTGATGGCTACTACCGCAGCGCCTACTTTTTTCCCCCCCTACGAGATACCCGAGGTAGGCGTCTTTGTTGATGGGGCCATACAAGCCAATAATCCTGCTATGAATGCACATAGTGAAGCGCTCCGATATGGTATACCCCCACAGAGAATATTTATGCTTTCTCTGGGTGCAGGAACTTGTATTCCAAATCCTTTAGCCCCAGACTTACATCGTGGTCAGCTATTCTGGGCAGGTAATTTCCCTCATGTAAGTTTAGCCCTCCAAGAAGGGGAGAGTGATAGACATATGCGTAGCATTTTAGGAAATTGTTATCAACGGTGGCAAGTCTGGCTAGAACGGCCCATAGGCATAGATGCCTACCAAAAAATGGATACCCTGCTAGAGCTAGGCCAGCAACATCTGGAGGAGCTATACGCTTCTGATGAGAATACCATGAATAAGTTGCTAGAATTTCTCGAAGAAAATCCAGCGCCGCAAGGATAATTGGCTAAAGATAGTTGTAGAGAGCTCATCCTCCCCCTATGAACAAGCTGCCGAGAAGTAATGGAGATCAAGACATCAGGCCATGCACTTAGCTGCTGTCTTGCACCCGCTATACTGGCTGGGGGCGGGTTGCACTGACAAAGCTTAGCTTGCTAGTCCAGAAAGGTGTAAGGGCAGGCACTGCAACAGGCTTTATGGATGGAGGTGCTTGTCCGGCCTATCTCGACGATGCACTTATTGGCCTCTTCGTCCTCGACCACCAGGTCAGCAACAGCTTGCTTAAGCTCGCTTTGCTCTTTATTACTGCCAATCTCTAGCAAGGCTTTGATCTTGACGTTAGGGCAGGCTTGGAGGAAGGCAGAGATAAATCCTTCGACGATCTGATAATCGACCTTACTTTTGAGCAGGTACTTGATGACAAGGTCGAAACTAACAATGGTTTTTGGGCATACTGGTTCTGTGTCTGGTCCTTAGCTACAGAATAAGGAATGCTAGCTGATCTTGGTGCATTGTTGGGCTAGGTAGCAGCCTTTTACGTGGCTGTAAGCATAGAGCATTATAAAAATACGATTTCTGCTATTCGACAACCTGGGGTTGCAGCGCTTATGCGCTGGTAGATAAGGTCTTTGGTGCTTTGGAGCTCTTGCCTCAAGGGTGCTGAGCTAATCTTGACGAAGAGTTTGTCTTGCCAGACAAAGGCGCTTTCGGTTTGTTGCAGTACTATAGTAGGCATGAGCTGCTGCCAGGCACCAAGGATGGTAGCTGCTGCTAGTTTATTCTGGTGAGGAGACTCGGCCATAAGTCGCTGCATTGTCTGGCCTATGGTTATAGGTTGCGGGGCACGCATTGTAGTTAGGCTTAAGGTGTATAAAGAATGTGGTAAATATATAGATTTTAACCCAGGCGTTGTATTCTGAGCCCTAACAGCCTATTAGGCGATGAACCAAGCAGTTGGTCATGGCCCCTCCGGTCGGGACCACATTATGTTCGTAGGGCAATGGGTAAGTACCTGGGGTCGGGGTCGAACCGACACGGTATTACTACCATTGGTGTTTGAGACCAACGCGTCTACCTATTCCGCCACCCAGGCAAGGGGGTTGTATAGAGGCTGCCCACAAGATCTGGTACTACTGGCTAGCTACGGTCGCGAATCTTAAAAGGGCTACACGGAGGTCGCGAGTGGATTTGAACCACCGTGAGAGGTTTTGCAGACCTCTGCCTCGCCGCTCGGCCACGCGACCTTAGTTAGCCACCGTTTAGCTTACCTTTTCTTACTGGTTATTATTTTTCTCTACCTGTTCTTTTAGTACATCAAGGGTGTCAATGTCTCCTAGGGTTGACTTTACGGGCACCGCATCGTTACTAGTGTTGTGGGTATTTGACTCTTCGACAGGACTATTTTTAGCTTTTTTCAAAGTAGCTGTATGAGATATAGTAATCCTTTTGTCAGTACTAGAGAACTCGATTACCTGAAAGTCAAGCTTGTCATGGATAGCAGCTTTTTGGCCATTTTCTTTGATGAGATAGCGATTGGGCACAAAGCTTTCTAGGTTATGGAGCAATGCTACCAAAGCACCCTGCTCTGTTTTTTTGACAATAGTACCTGGATGTATAGAACCTACCTGGAAGGTTGCCTCATGGCTACTCCAGGGATTTTCTGCTAGCTGTTTTAATCCTAGCGCTAGCTTTCTACTACCCTGATCAACTTCTAGCACTACTAGCGTCAACTGTTCTTCTGGTTTAAGGAGATCAGTAGGGTGATTTATTTTCTTGGTCCAAGACATGTCTGAGATATGGAGCAGTCCTTCGATATCTCTTTCTAGCTCTATCCAGACGCCAAAGTGTGTTATATACTTTACAATACCTGTATGCTTGGTGCCTACTGCATACTTCTGTACCAGCTGCCCCTGAGTCCAGGGATCTTCAGTAAGCTGCCTGAGGCTCAGAGCCATTTTCTGCTCTAATGGCTCCATGGTCAGCACTATGGCTTCTACTTCCTGGCCTAATTGAAGGATATCCCACGCTTTTCTGAGATGTTGGGCCCAAGTCATTTCTGAGATATGAATGAGTCCTTCCACGCCGGGTAAGATTTGGATGAAAGCGCCATACTCAGCCAGTTTCACAACCTTGCCCTTGACTTTAGAACCTATCTGTACTGAAGTTGGCAGCTCTTCCCAAGGATGTGGGGTCAGCTGTTTCATACCTAGGGAAATGCGTTTCTTGTCTTCATCAAAATCAGTGACTACGACTTTGACTTTTTGGTCTAGCGCCAATACTTCTTCAGGATGGCTGATTCTGCGCCAAGTGATTTCAGTAATGTGTAAGAGGCCATCTATGCCTCCTAGGTCTATGAATACCCCAAAGCTAGTTATGTTTTTGACAGTACCTTCTAGAACTTGCCCTTTTTCTAGGCTACTGAGTATGGTACTTTTATGGCTTTCTAGATTTTTTTCTAGCAGTGCTTTGTGGGAGACTATTATATTTGCCTTGGTATGGTTGATTTTTAGTACAGCGACATCCAGGGTTTTTCCTAGCCAGGTATCAAAGTCACGTACAGGCTTTACATCTATTTGTGACCCTGGCAGGAAGGCCTCTATGCCTGCTAAGTCAACTACTAAGCCACCTTTGGTTCTCCTTTTTACAAAGGCTGTTAGCACTCCATGTCTGTCGGCAGCATCCTGTATGGCCTCCCAGGCTCTTGTAAGCTTGGCTTTCTTACGGGATAAGATAAGCTGGCCTGCTATGCTTTCTTGCTCTTCTACATATACTTCTACCTCGTCCCCGGGTTTAAGCTCAGGTATATCACGAAATTCGGAGTGCGGTACAAGTCCATCTGCCTTACCACCGATACTGATAATGACATTTCGATCGTAGATACCTACTACGAGGCCTTGAACGATTTTGTGCTCATTGATGGATGGTAGTGCTTCTTCGTAGAGTTTGACTAGCGCTGCGCGTTCTTCGTCGCTATAGTCTAGAGAAAACTCGGTATCGGTAGCATTAATTCTAGTTGGCATTGCTGCTGTTTCTTTCATGTGCTTGCGGGTACTGCTTTTTACGTGTAACTAGTGATAAATTCTTTTAAGAGCCATTGGCGTACGCCAAAGTTAAACATTATCTGAGCAATGAAGAAATCTGCTACGAACTTGGGCAAAAAAATATTCTCTACGCACTGCAACACGCCTGCACCTTGGAAGTAAGTTGGTCAAAGGGCCTCGCCTAGCTGATAGGTTATGCGCCCTGCAATGCTTCTGCCTAAGGTCATTTCGTCAGTATATTCTAACTCACTGCCTACCGCCACACCGCGGGCCAGGGTGCTTAGTTTGATAGTATAGTCCTCGAGCCTTTTTTTGATGTAAAAAGCAGTTGTATCACCCTGGATGGTAGCACTTAGGGCAAAGATGATTTCTTGGGGTTTGGTTGCTTCTACGCGTTGTATGAGTGTATCAATTTGGAGCTGCTCTGGCCCAATACCTTCTATGGGAGCTATAACGCCCCCCAGCACGTGGTATAAGCCGTTGTATTGAGAGGTGTTTTCTATAGCAATGATGTCTTGAATATTCTCTACAATGCAGATGAGGGAGGAATTTTTTCGAGGATTGGTACAAATACTACAGAGTAGCTCATCTGCTACATTGTGACATTGCTGGCAGTACCGTATTTGTGTGCGTAATCTACAGAGAGAGGCAGACAGTTGCTCTGTTTGCTGCTGCTTGGCTCTAAGCAAAAAAAGGGCTAGGCGCAAGGCTGTCTTCTTGCCTATACCTGGCAAGCTAGCCAGTCCATTGACCGCTTCTTCTATGAGTTTGGAGGAGTAGATCATCAATAGGAGCAGCGTTGATATGCTTCACGGGGTCTACCCTGAAGCCCTCGGGTGGTAAAAGTAAGTAAAATTATGGGGAGAAGGTGATTCTAAGGAAATTAGCGGGCTGTTTATTGAGGATTATCCAGGTAGCTGGTCATTAGCCAGA
This sequence comes from Bacteroidota bacterium, assembly GCA_039029235.1. GTDB lineage: Bacteria > Bacteroidota > Bacteroidia > Cytophagales > Amoebophilaceae > JBCBRR01. The sequence goes on from JBCCGO010000004.1 coordinate 7,939, forward strand.
AGATGGGCGTGCTATAGCCACTGCTCATCAACTGCTTAGGAAAGCAAGCAAGTTGGGAAAATGCATTTGGATAGCAGCTGCAGCTAGCGAGTACTGGTCTCTGATTTTACAACCTTCCTGGTACGATGGATCACTAGCTTCCTAAAAGCCCCTAGGACGGAGCAGGAAGGCGGTAATCCCACGGCCATCTTGCTTATGCTGCTTTGGTTGGTTCGATCTGCAGGCTAGCTAGTTCTTGCTTGCTGCGCTACTTCTACGCCTAGATATAGACTGGACGGCATAGTCCTGGCTATTTCCAAATTTCTGGCTTGCAAACCTTACTATATGCTTCTCTTTTCCCCTCTTAGCTCTAGTTGTTCGCTGTATGCCATGATCATATCTGTAAATCTGAATGTTTTTCCTGCCACTGGGTTGCTTAAGGAAGTAGTATAGTCAAGCATTGTCAAGATTTTGGGAAGAAGTTACGAACTTACTGAGAGATAATGCAAGGGAATAAGATTCCGTAATTTTCAGCCCAGCCTTGCCTCCTTTCAGCAGCCCGAGTGCGGGTAAGGAAGGTCTGGGGTCCCTGGCAAGGGACCCCAGACCAAGGAGGACGGGGTAGTAGGGTCAGGAGTCCTTGGGGGGAAAATGCGGGAGAATGGCGAAGATCTGGAAGCTTACCGAGCATGGCGGCAGGCTTCTAGGACCCTTGAGCTTCCAGATAAGCTCGCAACTTCCACCTAGATCCAGCTAGCATGCTCAGTTTTTCGATAAATCTGTAACTTCGCTTTAAATACAACTACTATACTCAGAACACTTATCACACGCTGCATCTGCCGAGGCTAACACCTAAACGATAGGGCCGCATGGCTAAGAAAGTCAATACCCCCAGACATTTCCCTTGAGGACCGCTCAGTTACCTTGTCGTTTTCCCGAGCTAACTTAACTCCTGAGCTGCGCCAAGGAATAGGCTGGAACCCCTTCGCTATTGCCGACACTGCCAGGAGATCGAGGAGCAGAAAGCCTTTCTACTATGATGATCACCAAGAAATGGATACACCATCATTGTTGTAGTGCAGCTTGTGGCATGGGCCAGCAAGCGGGTTTGCGATCATTTTTTATGCAATAGGGCAAGCTTCGTGCTTAGGGACAGCCTCTTGAGCTCGCTATTAGTCAAAGGCAGCAGCGTGTTATGCTACCCAGGTTGTATCTGTTGCAGATTTTTCATAGTCTAGCGTGGCAACAAATGACAAGAGTATGAAAGAATTTTCGAATTAGCTTAGCGGCCTTACTGCCAGAGGCTATGACACCCTATATGGTCTATCGTAGCTTACACCATATGTGTAGAGGTATCTAGGGATTACGCGAAATTTTTTATATTCCAGCCTTGCGCTACAGAGGGCTCTTAGCTCAGTTGGTTCAGAGCATCTGCCTTACAAGCAGAGGGTCGTAGGTTCGAATCCTACAGAGCCCACATTGATTTTCGCCACTATGCTCTACACAATGAGCGAGGAATGCTAGCAACTTATTCATGGTATGCTCACCAGAAGCATGCATCTCTTCCAGATGTTGATATCCTAGCGCTAGCTACCGGTTCTGCAGGACGCTGGTCGCTAATACTCTAGATGCAGTATCAGCGTACGCAGCCTGCCCGGACTAGCTTAGCCAAGCTCACCGCCACGGAGCCCCCAACAAAGTAGCCCCGTGCCCTCCGTTCTTCCTCAATAGCAACCAGCAGCATGCCAAAAGATACTAGGCATACGGTAAGCAAAGCAGCCATCCCTTTTTACCCCAGTAAAAAACACCTAGCTTTGCATTCCGTAGCATGAGTGTAGCCACTGCTGCTGTTACAACCAAGACACATGTAGGGGAGATTCCAGAGCGGCCAAATGGGGCGGACTGTAAATCCGTTGCTTTATAGCTTCGAAGGTTCGAATCCTTCTCTCCCCACCAGCCGCTGACTCATTGAATGAAGACCCTACGGGCTTAGCGGGTCTTCCTGTTATCTTGGGGGTGCATAGTAGTCACCTAGGCAAAGCGCTAGCACGCTGGCTAATCTATAATTAAAGAGCTCGAGTAGAGCGAAAAACCAGTAGATGTAGATGACCTGCGGGAGTAGCTCAGTAGGCAGAGCGACAGCCTTCCAAGCTGTAGGTCGCGAGTTCGAGGCTCGTCTCCCGCTCTCAGTAGGCCGATGTAGCTCAGCGGTAGAGTACTTCCTTGGTAAGGAAGAGGTCACGGGTTCAAATCCCGTCATTGGCTCCATAAAAAAATTTGCTTCATAAGCAGGATTTGCCTAGATTAGGCTACTCTAACATTTATATTGTTATATTTGCTTTCAAGACAAAACTCAAGAGAACGGTAAAATCCTTTCAACCATGGCAAAAGAAATTTTTGATCGCTCTAAACCCCATGTCAATATTGGCACTATTGGACACGTTGATCACGGCAAGACAACCTTAACAGCAGCCATTACCACTGTACTAGCTGACAAAGGACTAGCCGAGAAGAGAGACTTTAGCACCATAGATAATGCTCCAGAAGAAAAAGAGCGTGGTATAACCATCAATACCTCACACATAGAGTATCAAACTAGTAAAAGGCACTATGCACACGTAGACTGTCCTGGGCACGCGGACTATGTAAAAAACATGATCACAGGTGCTGCCCAGATGGATGGCGCTATCTTAGTAGTAGCTGCTACTGACGGGCCCATGCCACAAACCAGAGAACACATTCTACTAGCCTCGCAAGTAGGGGTGCCTAACCTGGTTATCTTTCTCAACAAAGTAGACGCCGTGGATGACCCTGACCTCATTGAGCTAGTCGAAGAAGAAGTACGAGATCTTCTGAAAGCCTATAAATTCGATGGAGATAATATACCAGTGATTCGGGGCTCAGCACTCGGCGCCCTTAACGGCGAAGCAAAGTGGGTCGAGAAGATAGAAGAACTCATGAACCAGGTAGATGAATACATTCCGCAGCCCGAAAGACTTATTGACCAAGACTTTTTGATGCCTGTAGAAGATACTATGACCATCACAGGACGTGGTACGGTAGCTACTGGCAGGATAGAACGAGGCACCGTTAATACAGGAGATTCCGTTGAGATCATTGGTATGGGAGCTAAAAACCTAACCTCTACCGTGACAGGCGTTGAGATGTTTAGAAAAACCCTCAACAGAGGCGAGGCAGGAGACAATGTAGGCTTACTACTGCGCGGAATTGATAAAGATAAGCTGCACAGAGGCATGATTATCTGCAAGCCAGGCTCTGTAAAACCTCATCATAAATTCAAGGCAGAAGTATACGTTCTTACAAAAGAAGAAGGCGGCAGACATACCCCATTCTTTAATAAGTACAGACCGCAATTCTACTTCAGGACCACTGACGTTACAGGAGAAGTTAAGCTTCCTACAGGAGTAGAGATGGTCATACCTGGCGATAATGCAACACTAGAGGCAGAGCTAATCAATGAAATAGCTATGGAAAAAGGATTGCGCTTTGCTATCCGAGAAGGTGGTATAACCGTAGGTGCAGGACAGATTACGCAGATTATCGAGTAAATACCGTGCCCGTTCCGTATACACCCAGCGACAGCCAGCTATTTAATACGCTAGTGAGCTTATTCAAGACCATTATACGGGTGTAGCTCAATTGGTAGAGTAGTGGTCTCCAAAACCACTGGCTGGGAGTTCGATTCTCTCCACCCGTGCAAAGCAACGCCATGAGAAAACTCCAAACATTCATCGTCAAATCCATACAAGAAGTACGCTACAACGTCACTTGGCCTGCTTACGAAGAACTTCAGGGTAATGCTATACTAGTATTGATAGCCTCTCTTATCTTTGCCGTTGCAATTGGGTTTATAGATTGGGGTTTTAGAAATATCACAGAGTGGTTCTACCGTATGTTTTAACCACCAAAAAAGAACCAAAAAATCAGTAATTCATGAAAAGTGAGTCCAAATGGTATGTACTCAAAGTAGCCAGTGGACAAGAGAAGACAGCCAAAAAGTACTTTGAAACGGAACTCGAAAGGCAGCAACTAGAAAATTGTGTTACACGAGTATTGATCCCTTCTGAGAAAGTATACGAGATACGAGCAGGGAAGAAACGAATAAGAGAACGCAACTTCCTACCAGGTTATATACTCATATGTGCCGATCTATCAGACAAGCGTGTGCTCCATGTCGTCAAAGACGTCCCTAATGCGCTAGGGTTCTTAGGAGCAAGAGGATGGGGAGTAGGCAAAGATCCGGTGCCACTTAGAGAGAAAGAAGTAATCAAAATACTATACAAGGTAGACGAAGGAGAAACTGCTACCTCAGCCCTAGAAAAGCCCTTTATTGTTGGGGAGTCAGTAAAAATAATTGATGGGCCTTTTAGTGGATTCTCAGGCAGCATACAAGAAATATTTGAAGAGCGCAAAAAGCTTGATGTTACCGTTAGAATCTTCGAAAGAAATACGCCCATCGAGCTGAATTATGTTCAGGTAGAAAAGTTAATGTAAAAAGAATCCTGCCCCACGAGAAAATAGAGCACATGACAAAAAAAATTACCGGCTATCTAAAACTGCAAGTCAAAGGAGGCGAAGCCAAGCCCGCTCCGCCAGTCGGGCCTGCCCTAGGCAGCAAAGGCCTGAACATCATGGAGTTCTGCAAGCAGTTCAATGCCAGAACCCAAGACCAACCAGGAGAGTTGCTACCCGTTCTCCTAACCATTTACCAAGACAAATCCTTTGATTTTGTTATCAAAACCCCACCCACTACAGCTGTCATTATGAAGAAAGCTGGAATCAAAAAAGGCTCTTCAGAGCCTAATAGGGTAAAAGTAGGTGCAATGACCTGGGACGAAGTTCAAGAGATCGCTGCCCTTAAAATGCCTGACCTGAATACACTTGAACTACAGGCTGCTATGAAAATGATAGCAGGAACAGCCCGCAGTATGGGAGTCAACGTACAAGGGAAAGCACCCTGGACCAATTAGTAGAAAGCTTCATGGCTAGACCCACCAGAAAACAAAAAGCCGTTACTAGGCAGTACGATCTACAGAAGCGCTACGCGCTAGACGAAGCAGTAGAATTGGTCAAGAAAATTACGCATACAAAATTCGATGCCTCCGTAGACCTAGCCATTCGGCTAGGAGTAGATCCCAGAAAAGCAGACCAAATGGTCAGAGGTACCGTAATACTTCCCCATGGCACAGGAAAAAATCGCAAAGTGCTAGCCTTGTGTACTGCTGATAAAGAGCAAGAAGCACAAGCGGCGGGTGCTGATTACGTAGGTCTAGATGATTATATAAAAAAAATTGAGGAAGGCTGGACTGATGTAGACGTCATCATCACGATGCCTACAATAATGGCCCGCGTAGGAAGGCTAGGGAAGATACTCGGCCCACGAGGCTTGATGCCCAACCCCAAAACAGGTACCGTTACAACAGAAGTAGGCAAAGCTGTTCAAGAAGTGAAATCTGGCAAGATCGACTTTAAGGTAGACAAGTATGGCATCATCCATGCAAGTATTGGTAGAGTATCCTTTTCAGATGACCAGCTTAAGCACAATGCACGCGAGCTAATAGCGTGTATTTTTAAGCTCAAGCCCGCTTCTGCAAAAGGTAGCTACCTCACCAGCATTAGCCTAGCCAGCACCATGAGCAAGAGTATTGCAGTAGATAAAAACAGTACCATCGGACGCTAGCAAAATGACACGACAAGAAAAAAGCGTAATCATTGACCGCTTGGCAGAGCAGTTTAGGACTTATAACTGCTTCTATGTAGTAGATGCCACTGGCCTCTCCGTAGAAGAAGCCAATGACTTTAGGAGAAAATGTTCCCAAGCAGGCGTAACCTACCAAGTAGCTAAAAATACACTGATCGGGAAAGCACTCGAGCAGATAAAAAATGAAGTAGACCATACTTCTTTTACCGATACAGTGCTCAGAGGATTCTCTGGCCTCTTATTTGCACAAGAGAACGCTAGCACACCTGCCAAGATTGTTCAAGATTTCAGGAAACAAAAAAAACTCGATAGGCCTATCTTAAAAGGCGCCTCTATTGATGGAGACTTATTCATTGGAGAAGAGCATTTAGAGGCATTGAGTAAACTTAAGTCGCAAGCCGAACTTATTGGCGAAATCATCGTGCTACTGCGGTCGCCTATAACAAAAGTGCTCACTGCCCTGCATAGCAGTAAAGACAAACTAGTAGGTGTTATAAAAGCCCTAGCAGCGCGCTATGAACCGACGTAGCAGCATATTTTAATCAATCCCCTAAATCGTAGTAAAATGAAAGTAAAAAAAATCGTCGAAGAACTTGTTAGCTTAAGTGTGAAAGAACTTAATGAACTAGAAGCTATACTCAGAGAAGAGCATGGCATTGAACCTGCGGCAGTAGCTCCTGTAGTAGTCACAGCAGAGCCAGAAGAAGCAACAGGAGAGGCTCCTGAAGAAAAAAGTAGCTTTGATGTAGTATTAAAATCAGCAGGCTCTGCTAAACTTCCTGTCGTAAAGCTGGTAAAAGAATTGACTGGCTTAGGTATCAAGGAAGCCAAGGAGCTTGTAGACAGTGCCCCCAAACCTATCAAAGAAGCCGTAGCCAAAGAAGAGGCCGAGTCCTTGAAGAGTAGGCTGGAAGAAGCAGGGGCTGAAGTAGAGCTTAAATAAGCCCAGCTTCTACCCTTGGAGTATGCAATACTCTGCAAGACTACCGCTACCAAAATAGGTATCGATGCAACTACCAGGCTACCATGAAGAAGCGTGCCTCTTTGCGGCCAGTGTGCCATGTCTTATTCCTAATTTAAATCTGAAGAACCTTGATAAAGAAAAATAAAACTATAAGCCAGAGATGCAGCTTTGCTTCTACTAAACCAGCCATAGACTGCCCTGATCTCCTTGAGATCCAGTTCAAGTCATTTCAGGATTTTTTCCAATTCGGGACATCACCTGAGAAACAAGCAGAAGAGGGACTCTACAAAGTCTTTCAAGAGAACTTCCCTATAGAAGATGCTAGAGGAAATGCCTCCCTAGAATTTGTCAATTATACCCTTACTCCTCCCAAGTATCTTCCTGAAGAGTGTATCGAGCGAGGAGTTACCTACGCTGTATCACTCAAAGCAAGGCTGAGACTACTCAGTAACGACAATAAAGACGAAGGATTTAAAACCATCGAACAAGAAGTATTTCTCGGCAACATACCTTACATGACCCCTAAGGGATCTTTTATAATCAATGGTGCTGAACGCGTAGTAATATCACAAATTCATAGATCTCCTGGGGTGTTCTTTGCACAAAGCAAGCATATCAGTGGGGCTAAACTCTACTCTGCTAAGATCATTCCTTTTAGAGGAGCATGGATCGAATTTGCAACCGATGTCCATAACACCATGTATGCCTACATCGATCGCAAGAAGAAATTCCCCATAACAACACTTTTGAGAGCTATTGGCTATGGTACCGACAAGGAAATTCTAGCCATCTTCGGACTATCAGAAGAAGTAAAAACTACCCCCAAAGCGCTAAAGAAGAAGATCGGCAGCAAGCTAGCCTTACAGGTGCTTAGGACTTGGATGGAAGATTCTGTAGACGAAAATACGGGAGAAGTAGCTACCCTAGAACGTAGCGAAGTACTCTTCGAAGCTAATGCTATACTAGATGAAAAAGCAATCGAAATTCTATTAGCGTCAGGTGTAAAATCTGTAGTTCTTCATCGAGAGAATGCCAATCTTGCCGACTATGAGATTATATACAATACTTTGGCCAAAGACAGTGCCGATTCTGAGAAAGCGGCTGTTGAGCAGATATATCGTCAACTACGTAACACAGAAGCCCCCGATGAGCAGACTGCACGGGAAACTATCCAAGGTCTCTTTTTTAGTAATAAAAGGTACAATCTTGGCATGGTTGGACGCCATAAGATAAATGCCAAGCTAGGTACCGACGTGCCTGCTGACGTGAGTGTGCTAACTAAAAAAGATATCTTACAAATCGTGACGCACCTACTCGGACTTATTAACGCCAAGTCGGTTGTGGATGATATAGACCATCTAAGTAACCGCAGGATAAGGACCGTAGGCGAACAACTCCACGACCAGTTTGCAATCGGCTTGTCACGGCTAGCACGAACGATTAAAGAGCGCATGAGCTTAAGAGACAATGAAGATTTTAAGCCCACTGACATAGTCAATTCAAGAACACTCTCCTCAGTCATTAGCTCCTTTTTTGGCACCAATCCGCTTTCCCAGCTTATGGATCAAGTTAATCCGCTGGCAGAAGTTACACACAAGCGAAGAGTATCTGCCCTCGGCCCTGGAGGACTCTCCAGAGAACGCGCTGGATTTGAGATCCGAGATATCCATCATACACATTATGGACGCCTCTGCACGATTGAGACACCCGAAGGCCCCAACATTGGGCTGCTATCCTCGCTAGCTATATATGCTAAAATAAACAACCTGGGTTTTATTGAAACCCCTTATAGAAGCGTAAAAAATGGTTCCGTTGCGCTAGAAGGCAAGACAGTCTATCTTACCGCTGAGGAAGAAGATAAATACCATATTGCCCAGGCTAATGCCAAAATAGATGAGCAAGGAAGACTATTAGACCAAAAGATAAAAGCAAGACTTGCAGGTGACTTCCCCCTGGCTGCCGCTAAGGATATTACCTACATGGATATAGCACCCGATCAGATTGTTTCTATAGCTGCCTCACTCATCCCCTTTCTAGAACATAACGATGCCAGTCGCGCCCTGATGGGATCAAACATGCAGCGCCAGGCAGTACCCCTTATTCAACCCGAGATACCTATTGTCGGAACAGGCATTGAAAAGCATGTTGCACAAGATTTTAGAGGACTAATTCGTGCTGAGAAAGACGGTACCATAGAATACGTTGATGCCAGCAAAATCGTAGTCAAGTACGAACGCTCAGAAGAAGAGCAGCTGATCTCATTTGAAGAAGCGCTGCAGACGTACCAACTGCCCCAAATGAAAGGTACGAACCAAGGCACCTGTATTAATCTGAAGCCCATCGTATTCAAAGGTGAGCAAGTCAGGCAAGGGCAGATTTTATGCGAAGGTTATAGTACCAAAGACGGAGAGCTGGCCCTGGGGAGAAACCTTAAAGTAGCTTTTATGTCTTGGCAAGGTTATAACTATGAAGATGCCATTGTTATCTCAGAGCGAGTCGTACGAGAAGATCTATTCACCTCTATCCATATTGAAGAGTTCTCGCTAGAAATAAGAGATACTAAACTTGGAGAGGAAGAGCTCACAGCTGAGCTCCCCAATGCGAGCGAGGAGGCAATCAGTCACCTAGATAAGAACGGCATCGCGGCAGTAGGTACTACGGTCCAAGAAGGAGATATCCTTATCGGTAAGATAGCCCCCAAAGGAGAGACCGACCCTACTCCCGAAGAAAAACTTCTAAGAGCTATTTTTGGCGATAAAGCTGGTAATGTGAAAGATGCTTCCCTCAGAGCCCCATCATCCATGCATGGTGTCGTTGTCGACACAAAACTTTTCCTAAAACCCCAAAGAGACAAGAGCTCCAGAGACAACGCTAGAAAAAAGATAGAGCTGTTAAAAAAATTGCATGCCCAGAACTTATCCAAGTTACGCGCATCCATGATTGAGAAACTGAGCCAGCTGCTCCAAGGCGAAAAGTCTAAAGGTGTCTATCATCAATTTGGCGATGAATTGATAAGTTCTGGGAAACAGTTTACAACTGATTTACTTGAAGCAAGCTTATTCCCCTCAAAAAACTTGTATCATGACGAGTCCTACTACAATATCCCTGAAGAAACCAATCTGATCGGTGACGTAGTCCTAGCCGATTGGACTGAAAATACAAGAAAAAATAGCTTGGTAAAACAGCTTGTAATAAACTATACTAGCCAAAGAAACGCTATTATCAGCAACTTCAGAAGAGAGAAGCTAGACCTAGAAGTCGGCGATGAGCTTCCTACAGGGATTCTTAAGCTAGCTAAAGTACGTATAGCCAAAAAAAGAGAGCTACAGGCTGGCGATAAGATGGCAGGCAGGCATGGTAATAAGGGCATCGTTGCTAGGATAGTACGCCAAGAAGATATGCCTTTCCTGGCCGACGGTACTCCTGTGGATATCGTTTTAAGCCCCTTAGGACTACCTTCTCGTATGAACTTAGGGCAGATTTATGAGGCCCTGCTAGGATGGGCTGGAGAAAAACTAGGGAAAAAATACGCTACTCCCATCTTTGCTGGAGCCTCTATGGAAGATGTAGCTAGAGAACTAGAGGAAGCACAATTGGCAGCATTTGGTAGAACAGAGCTCTATGATGGGCTGACAGGCGAAAAGTTTGGCCAAAAAGTTACAGTTGGCGTCATCTATATGCTTAAACTAGATCATCTGGCAGATGACAAAATACACGCGCGGTCCATTGGACCTTATTCATTGATCACGCAACAACCCCTAGGAGGCAGAGCAAAATTTGGAGGTCAGCGCTTTGGCGAAATGGAATTGTGGGCCCTGGAAGCCTTTGGTGCGGCTCATGTATTACAAGAAATGTTAACCACTAAGTCGGATGACGTACTAGGCCGTTCAAAAACTTACGAGGCTATTGTAAAAGGAGCCAGCTTCCCTGAACCCGACATCCCCGAATCATTCAGCGTATTAATTCATGAACTTAGGGGACTGGGGCTAGAGATAACCCTGAAGTAAACCGTTTACGTCTACATGTATGCTAACCAGAAAAAATCCTAAAATCAACCCTCACTTCTCAGAAATTATTATCAGCCTTGCTTCTCCAGAATCAATCCTAGAGCGTTCCTGGGGAGAAGTTGCACAACCTGATACCATTAACTACAGGACCTATAAGCCAGAAATGAAAGGGCTGTTTTGCGAACGAATTTTTGGCCCTGTAAAAGATTGGGAATGCCATTGCGGCAAATATAAACGCATTAGATACAAGGGGATCATATGCGATCGATGTGGGGTAGAGGTAGCAGAAAAAAAAGTCAGAAGAGAAAGAGTAGGGCATATTGAGTTAATTGTTCCTGTAGCACATACCTGGTATTTCAGGTCATTACCTAACAAGATTGGCTATTTACTCGACCTATCAACTAAAAGACTTGACCAGGTCATCTACTACGAAAGGTACATCGTAATTCAGCCAGGTATCAAGGCAGAAGATGGTATTGGCCACATGGATTTCCTAACAGAGGAAGAATATCTGGCTACCTTGGACCAGCTTCCTGCCAATAATCAGCTTTTGGATGATGCTGATCCTAACAAATTCATTGCTAAAATGGGTGCTGAGGCCTTGGAAATGCTTTTGTATAGGCTGGATCTAGACGAACTGTCTCTTGCACTCAAAACTCAAGCAACCAATGATACTTCACAGCAGCGTAGGTTAGAAGCCCTAAAGCGACTAAAAATAGTCGAAGGCTTTAGAGAGTCTAAGCGCCGGGTAGCTAACCATCCAGCATGGATGATTATGCGGGCAATACCTGTCATACCCCCTGAACTTAGGCCACTGGTACCACTAGCAGGAGGCAGATTTGCTACTTCTGACTTGAATGATCTTTACCGCAGGGTGATTATTCGAAACAATCGGCTCAAAAGACTGCTTGATATCAAGGCACCGGAAGTAATCTTGAGGAACGAGAAAAGAATATTGCAAGAGGCCGTAGATGCCTTGTTTGACAACGCTAAGAAAGCAACTGCTGTTGCCTCTGAAAATACTAGGATACTGAAGTCCTTTAGCGACATATTAAAGGGTAAACAAGGGCGGTTTCGTCAAAATCTTCTGGGGAAACGTGTGGACTACTCAGGCCGATCTGTCATTGTAGTAGGCCCCGAGTTAAAGCTGCATGAGTGCGGCTTGCCTAAAGATATGGCAGCCGAGTTATTTAAACCCTTTATCATCAGAAGACTTATCGAAAGAGCAGCCGTCACGACAGTCAAAGCTGCCAAAAAAGTCGTTGAAGAAAAGTCACCTATTGTTTGGGATATCCTAGAAAACATCTTAAAAGGGCACCCCATACTGCTCAACCGAGCCCCAACACTACATAGACTAGGAATACAAGCTTTCCAACCTAAGCTGATCGAGGGCAAAGCTATACAGCTACACCCTTTGGTCTGCACTGCATTTAATGCAGACTTTGACGGAGACCAGATGGCTGTTCATGTTCCGCTAAGCCACGAAGCGATCACAGAAGCTTCTCTACTGATGCTCTCATCCCATAATATACTCAGTCCTACCGATGGCGCTCCTGTGATCGTACCTACCAAAGACATGGTCCTAGGCTTGTACTACCTTACCAAAGGCAGAAAAGATACCCCCGCATATCCTGTAAAAGGAGAAGGCATGAGTTTCTACTCAACAGAAGAAGTAACCATCGGCCTTAACAGCGACACGGTTTCCCTTCATGCCCTAATTAAGGTAAAAGTAAAGACCCAAGATAGCGAAGGTGTGCTGGTTGAAAAAGTGCTTGATACTGTAGCAGGTAGGGTGATCTTCAACCAATATGTTCCTGAGGAACTAGGCTTTATTAACGAACCACTAACCGGCAAAAGATTACAGCACATCACCTCTCGAGTGTTTAGAAAATTAGGGGCCACACGGACTGCCCAGTTCTTAGATGATATAAAAGAGCTAGGGTTTCAGATGGCATATAAGGCAGGGATAAGCATTGCTCTAGATAACATTAAAGTACCAGATATCAAGGGGAAACTCATTGAAAAAGCTCAGGTAGAAGTGAGTGCTGTGTGGGATAATTACCTACTGGGATTAATCACTGATAATGAGCGTTACAATCAGATTCTTGATATATGGACGCGCGTCAATACCCATGTTACTGCTGCCCTTATCCAGGCCTTAGAAGAGGATCAGCAAGGATTCAATCCTATCCATCTGATGATGGCTTCCGGAGCAAGAGGTTCCAGGGAACAGGTCCGCCAGCTAGGAGGTATGCGAGGGCTGATGGCTAAGACTCAAAAAAGCATGCAAGATTCTACAAGAGTGATCATTGAAAATCCTATTCTTGCCAACTTCAAAGAAGGACTAGATGTAATTGAGTACTTTATTTCTACTCACGGGGCTAGAAAAGGACTGGCTGATACGGCTCTTAAGACAGCTGATGCTGGATATCTGACAAGGAGGCTTGTCGACGTAGCCCAGGACGTAATCACTACTGAAGAAGATTGTGGTTCACTAAGAGGTATCACAATAGCCACTTTGGTAAATAAGGACGAAGTTGCCGAACCAGTCTCGAAACGTATACTCGGCAGGGTTGCCGTAAAAGATATATACGGTCCTACTACTAACAAACTTCTAGTTAGTGCAGGCAGCGAAATCACTGAAGAACTGGCTGCCCAAATTGAAAAGCTGGAAATAGCAGAGGTGGAAGTTAGGTCTGTGCTAACCTGCGAAGCAAAGCAAGGAGTATGTATGAAATGCTATGGCAGAAACCTAGCTACAGGTAAGCTAGTACAGCTAGGGGAGGCTGTGGGAGTTATTGCTGCCCAGTCTATCGGAGAGCCAGGTACACAGCTAACGATGCGCACATTCCATGTGGGGGGGGCTGCTGCTAGCACAGCTGTTGAGGAGAAACTAGAGGCTAAAGCCCGCGGTATCGTCGCCTTTGAAAATATGAATGTTGTGGAGGCGACCGATAGCCAAGGGGAGAAGCTAAGTGTAGTGGTAGGAAGATCTTGCGAAGTTAAAATATTAGATACCAATTCGAAGGTACTGATGCATAGACACGTGCCTTATGGGGCCTATCTGAGAGTAAAACAGGGTGATAAAGTGGAGCGCAATCAGGAAATATGCTACTGGGACCCCTACAATGCCGTTATCTTAACGACCATAGATGGAGAAGTTGAAATACAGGGATTAGAAGAAGGCATTACCTATAAAGAAGAACAAGATGAGCAGACAGGCTATAGGAAGAAGGTAATTATTAAATCGAAAGACAAAACCAAGCATCCGAGTATTATTGTAAAGAATAAATCAGGTAAGCAGGTTAGTTATAATATCCCAGTAGAAGCTCACTTAATAGTAGAAAATGGCAGCACTGTCCAGACCGGTCAGCCACTCGTGAAAATTCCTAGGCTAATTAGCAAATCTAAGGATATTACCGGAGGCCTGCCTAGAGTTATAGAACTCTTTGAGGCCAGGAGCTCTTCTACGACCGCTGTCGTTAGTGGAATTGACGGATTTGTTACCTATGGTGCGGTAAAGCGTGGTAATAGGGAGATCTTTGTCGAATCAAAGGAAGGAATGAAGATGAAATACCTTGTGCCCCTCTCGAGACATATTCTTGTCCAGAACAACGATTATATCAAAATTGGCTATCCCTTATCTGACGATAATATTTCGCCCGCTGACCTGCTACATATTAAAGGGCCAGCAGCTGTGCAAGAATATCTTGTAGGAGAGCTTCAGGCTGTGTACCATTTACAAGGCGTTAAGATCAACGATAAACATCTAGAAGTCATTATAAAACAAATGACAAATAAGGTGGAAGTTATTGAATCAGGGGATACTACGCTTTTGCCTGGGCAGATCATCAATAAGGTTACTTTCAGAGAAGTAAACGGTAAGCTCTTCAACAAAAAAATTATTACCGATGCGGGGGATGCTAGTTCATTAAAAATTGGTCAACTTATGAATGCAAGAAGGCTCCATGAAGAAAACGCTAGCTTGAGACAACAAGGTCTAAGACCCATTCAGGCAAGGGATAGTCAGCCAGCTATTGCCCGGGCTAAGCTGCAGGGCATTACACAAGCTGCTTTAGATACGAAGAGCTTTATATCAGCTGCATCCTTCCAGGATACGACAAGGGTGCTAAGTAGTGCTGCTATTCAAGGTAGGCGCGATACGCTCATAGGCTTAAAAGAAAATGCAATTGTAGGTCACTTAATTCCTACAGGAACGGGTTTGCGCCATTACAACAAGCTCATTGTAGGGCCGTAGGAGGAGTATGAGGTATTGAAGACCGCTAGAGCAGCTTCGCCTCCGAGGGATCTTACAGCAGCCGACACTGTAGGGGCATATGCTAGTGAAAAAGAAGTGCTGCATACTAGAAAGGGGGTACTTCATCCTAGTCAGGTGCGATCACTGAGGTGTTAGCGTCGTGCTAGCTATTTTCCCTAAAATGGCAGGTCTAGTGTCGTTCAAAGATATTAGACCAGCATTTTGTGTCCAACTTCTCGTAAAGTCGCCTGCTGAGGGATGCTGCTACAGCCCAGATAAATAGTGTGGGCTAGGTAACCAGGTAATGCCGATCTTTAATCAATAAGATAAAATAGGAGTACTTCCCTTATGTTGATCCGCAGCCGACTCTCATCTATGAGGTCGTTATTGGCTCTTGTTATTTTACACTGTACATCCCACAGCTTGCAGGCTGGACCTACCTCCGGTATGCTACCCAAAGATCGAATGGTTGATATATTGGCAGACTTGGAGTTGACAAGGGCGGTGGTATATGGTTGTGCTAATGCCAACCAAGCAGTAGCTAATCAGCTTTTCCGGGAGCATGTCCAGTGTATCTACCAAAAATATGCTGTGGACCCAGCCGTCTTTCAGCAAAGCTATTTGTATTACCTGAACCATCCTGAGCTGATGCAGGACATCTATGTACTAGTTATAGCTAGGCTAGAAGAGCTTTTGCTGTAGCTGTAAGGCTGGCTTCTGCGTAAGCACCATGGGAAGACTGCTTCGCGAAGCTATGTATTTGCAACCCCACTGACTATCTCAGGGGGAATAGACAAACTTTATGGGGGAGTAAGCTTTAAGCCAGTGGTTAGTAGCCTCGGCAGGAATCGAACCTGCACCAGAAGTTTAGGAAACTTCTATTCTATCCATTGAACTACGAGGCCAGAAATGACAAAACTAGCTAGTATGCAGCACTCTTTAGGTAATTAGGATAGATCTGCTGGTGTTTTTCTTGCACTTGTTGGCAAAGAAGCTCCTTGAGTACTGCTATGTTCTTCTGATGTTTAGCAGAGATAAATACAGTACAGCAACCATATTGATTGAAATAAGATCTTTGCAGCTTGGTTAGGTTTGTCCTGTTTTCTTGGCTAGTAGTGTTAAGCTGGTCGACCTTGTTGAAGACAAGGATCGTAGGCAAGGCTGCGGCACCAATCTCTTGCAGTGTTTCTTGTACGACTTGTATTTGTTCCTCACAAGCTGGATGGGAAATATCTATCACATGGAGCAGCACATTAGCTTCTCTTACTTCGTCTAGCGTTGATTTGAAACATTCGATCAGGGTGTGTGGGAGCTTGCGAATGAAGCCTACTGTATCGGTTAGCAAACAAGGAATGTTATTAATGACTACTCTACGAACAGTAGCGCCTATGGTAGCAAAGAGCTTATCTTCTGTGTACCCATTGGCTTTAGCGAGTAGGTTCATGAGTGTAGATTTACCTACGTTGGTGTAGCCCACTAGGGCTACTCTTACTAAATTTTTTCTAGTTTTACGTTGGGTTATGCTTTGCCTATCGATAGCCTGTAGCTTTCTACGTAGCAGAAAAATTTTGCCTTGCACGATCCTGCGGTCTGTTTCTAGCTCCTTTTCTCCAGGACCACGCATACCAGCCATACCTCCTTTTTGCCTGGATAAGTGTGTCCACATTTTGGTTAGCCGAGGTAATAGATATTGATATTGCGCTAGTTCAACTTGTGTTTTTGCTTGCATGGGTTGGGCGCGCATAGCAAAGATATTTAATATCAGGAGGTTCCTATCCAATACGGGGCATTGCAGTGCGGTCCCCAAGTTACGTGTCTGCGAGGGAGTTAGTTCATCATCAAAAATCACCTGGTCTACTTGTTGTTCTCTCACAAAATCGCTTAGCGCTGCTAACTTGCCTTTGCCTATCAGTGTGTTTACATGAGGCTTCTCTAGGCGCTGTGTAACAGTATCTACGGTCTTGATACCTAGGGTATGTGCTAGTAAGGTGAGCTCTTCTAGGTGCTCTTGGGCCTGTGGGCTAGGCTGGAGGGGTGTTACTAGTGCCACTAATACAGCAGTTGTTTGTTTGGAGGCTGTACCTATGTAGTGATGCATACGAATGGGGTGTCGCAATAAGGGATACTAAGTGCTTTACTTAATGGATCATTACTTTCATCGCTCCTTGCGAAGCGCTCGATTTATATGCAAATTTAAAAAGGTCCGACAGTTTATCTGAATCATAGGTAGGTTGCAATACATCGCTATCTATTTAAAGGGGCTCGTATCCTATAAATGGAGACACTACTGGCGTACATTAGTAGTATGAAATCAAATTTCCTTCGTATGTTTACTGCTATACGCGCTCGTAGCTCAGTTTTCACATGCTTCTTTAGCGTATGCTATTGCATACCCAGACATATATGCTAAATTCCTGCATGCGAGTGCATGGTGCTATGAATAACCAGGATCAAGAAAAGCTATGCCAGGTAGCGCTTAGTTTGGTTGAAGGTGTAGGTACTACACTTTGGAAGAAGTTAATAGCTCAGTTTGGCTCTGCCCAAGCAGTGTTTCAAAGTTCTGCCAAAAGCTTAATACGTATTCCGGGTAGTAGTAGGCGCTTGGCTGCTGCAATTCTTAAAAAAGACACCCTCAGTACAGCAGAAGCGTTGCTGATAGCTCACCAACGAGCGAGCATAGAGATTATTTCTTTCTATGACGCAGCTTATCCAGAGCGTCTGAGGCATACTACGGATGCCCCGCCTTTGCTATACTTTCGGGGAAATACAAATCTTAATGCAACCAGAATTATCAGTATAGTGGGTACTAGAAAGGCTACTGCCTATGGTAGGCAAATGGTAGAAAAACTTATTAGTGAGCTGTGTGCTTATCATGTGCTTATTGTGAGTGGGCTGGCCTATGGTATTGATATATGTGCTCATAGAGAAGCACTGAAGTATGGCTTACCTACGCTGACTGTTTTAGCAGGGGACTCAGGTACAATTTACCCTTCTATGCACAAAAAGGTAGCCTTGGCAATGCTGGCTCAAGGAGGAATACTGAGTGAGCACCCGCTAGGTACGGTTCTAGAAACACATCAATTTCCTGCTCGGAATAGGATTATTGCGGGTATTGCAGATGCTACCGTTGTGATAGAAGCTGGCGATAAAAGTGGTGCTTTGATTACAGCTGACTGTGCCAATGCCTACGATAGAGAAGTATTTGCTGTTCCTGGCAGCATCTATGATGCTTCCTCATCAGGCTGTAATTATCTAATCAAAACTCAGCAAGCGCATCTTATAACGGACGCTGGTGATATTGCATACATCATGAATTGGGATACGGATACCAACGCACTCCGACCTAGTGATCCCATGCTGAAAAAGCTACCGCAGCTCACTACCCAAGAACAGGGTGCTGTACAAGCACTGAAGAAGTTGCATAAAGCAGTTCATATTGACGAGCTAAGCTACCAAGCGAGTATACCGCTTAATCAGCTGCCATCTATAATGTTGCAGCTGGAACTGAAGAATGTGGTTAAGTTTCTGCCAGGGAATAAGTTTAGGCTAGCTGCGGCTTAGGAGGTGTTGAATTTTACTCCTGGGATATCCCTAGTGCTCCTTACTTTTGGCTACTCGTCTTTACTGGGCACTACCTCGATAGGCTAAGCGTTTTAGCATCTAGCGAACGCGTGCTTAGCTGCTCAAATAGCAATGGGTGCTTTGATAGGGGGATGGGGGGTGTAGTTTGCTAGGGTGAAGTCTTCATACTTGAAGCTCAATATATGCTTAACAGCTGGGTTGAGCTTCATGGTGGGTAAGGGCTTGGGAGCTCTAGTGTGTTGTAACTGGGCTTGCTCAATGTGATTGAGGTATAGATGAGCATCTCCGAGGGTATGCACGAAATCACCTATCTTCAGGTCGCATACTTGTGCTACCATCATGGTAAGCAAGGCATAAGAAGCTATATTAAAAGGTACGCCTAAGAATATATCTGCGCTGCGTTGGTACAGCTGGCACGAAAGCTTGTGGTCTGCTACGTAGAACTGGAACAAGGTATGGCAGGGTGGCAGGGCCATTTTCTCTAATTCACCTACATTCCAGGCACTTACTACTAATCTTCTAGAGTCAGGATGTTGCCTAATTTGGTTAATTACTTGGGTGATTTGGTCTACTTTTCTTCCATCTGCTGCAGGCCAGCTTCTCCATTGATATCCATAAATAGGACCTAAATCTCCCCTAGCATTTGCCCACTCATCCCAGATAGTTACTTGATGCTGGTTGAGGTATTGTATATTTGTATCTCCCTTTAGAAACCACAACAATTCATGAATTATAGACTTTAAGTGGACTCTTTTCGTGGTTACAAGGGGGAAGCCTTTTGCTAGGTCAAAACGCATTTGGTAGCCAAATATACTCTTGGTTCCTACGCCGGTTCTATCATTTTTTTCTATGCCATGCGCTATGACATGCTGGAGTAGGTCTAGGTATTGCTGCATGATTACGCTGTACGCTGGTTATATGGATTAATAGGTCGTATATTGTCTCTTGAAGCGCTGCCTGAGCTGATACACGAGGTCTGGTCGCTGCAGTTTGTAGCAATTAGCAATTGTTTGGTAGCGCAGCCGGTCTGCTATGCGCCGCTTAATTTATGACTCTTTTTTTGGAGTTTCAATTTTAGAACGGTTTATGAAAAGCATTGGGAAGTATTTCATCTTTCTCTACTCTGTATTCCTGAACAGGGTACCTCCAAGGGCTTATATTAAACAATTTCTGCAGGAGTGCATAGTCATTGGTATTAGTTCCCTTGGCCTTGTGGCGATAGTCTCTATGTTTCTAGGAGCGGCAACGGCCACCCAGTTTAAATACAACTTAAAATTGTTATCTAATCAAAACTTTTTGATTGGCTATAGCCTCCGCAACATAGTTATTGCAGAACTGGGTCCGACAGTGATCGGTATTGTCTTTGCTGGTAAGGTGGGGGCGAATATTGCTGGCCAGCTAGGCTCTATGCGTATTGGGGAACAAATTGATGCTTTGGAGGTGATGGGTATTGGGGCGACTAATTATTTGGTATTACCTAAGATTCTGGCTGGCCTTTTAGTATATCCATTGCTTGTGATTCTTGGGAGCTTTTTAGCTATTTTTAGCGGATATTTAGTTAGCACCGTAATTTTGTCTGTGGCCCCAGACGACTATATCCGTGGTCTACAGTTTATGTTTGATCCTCGTATCATTGGATTTGCTCTTTGCAAATCATTGGTTTTTTCTTTTCTCATAACTTCTATATCCTCCTGCCAGGGTTTCTATATACGTGGGGGGGCTATGGCAATAGGGCAGGCCGGCACTCGTGCGGTTACTTATAGTTGTATCGCTATTTTAGCAGCAGACTATGTGCTGACGCAATTGCTTTTATAAGATTCTAGCTAATAGTTGTATCGCTATTTTAGCGGCAGACTATGTGCTGACGCAATTACTTTTATTAAGATTCTAGACTAAGCTAATGGTTAAATTTAAGCATATCCGTACGGCTTTCAACAACAAGGTCGCGCTAGATGATGTTAGTGGTCATTTTGAGCAGGGGCAGGTTAATCTAGTTATTGGCCCCAGTGGTGTAGGGAAGAGTGTGCTCATCAAGTGCATCGTGGGCCTTATTCAGCCTGATCGGGGTAGTATTACGCTTGATGGTAGGGATATACTCCATGGTGGCAGGGAGGTAATGTTTGGCATTAGGCGGGAGATAGGGATGCTTTTTCAGGGGAATGCGCTATTTGATTCTAAGAATGTAGAAGAAAACGTGATTTTCCCGCTGGACATGCTCACTAATCTGACTAAACGTGAAAAATTGGATCGGGTCAATTTTTGCTTAGAACGTGTGGGCCTTAAGAATGCTAATAAGAAAATGCCTACTGAATTAAGTGGGGGTATGCGGAAGCAAGTGGCTATTGCTCGCGCTATTGTCAATAGGCCTAGGTATTTATTCTGCGATGAGCCTAACTCCGGCCTGGACCCCAGAACAGCTTTGCTAATCGATGAGTTAATCAAGGAGCTTACTTACGAATACAATATCACGACAGTAGTGGTGACGCATGATATGGATTCTGTAGTGATGATAGGGGACTATATTTTGTTTCTCGACCAGGGTAAGAAGGCTTGGGAAGGTACTGCAGCAGATATCTTCCGTACGGAGCTAAAAGCTCTACAAGATTTTCTTTTTGCTAGCAGACTGATGCGGTTGGTAAGAGAAAGATTGTGAGTATTGGGCTAAATCAGTAAAGTGGCTGTAGGTACGTGTAGCCTGACAGGCTACGCTAAAATTGCTGATTCTTTCAGTTGCCATAAAGCATATAGCAAAACCTTACTAGCAGCGCTATCGCTATTTCTAAAAATGCACTTAATGATCCTTACACCTGATAAGTCAGTATTTGATGGGGAGATACAGCGGATAATGCTTCCAGGAAGTGCAGGGAACTTTCAGGTATTAAGCAATCATGCACCTATCGTTAGTATCTTGGAGAAGGGACGGATTCTCTATAGGGACGCAAACAGAGAACATGTACTGGCTATTGAGGGGGGAGTAGTAGAAGTACGGGATAATAAGATTGTCGTTTTAATTAGGGACTGATCTTTAAGGTGAACGACGTAGAGCTGGTGCGAGCCACTCCCGAGTGATAACTGGCTACAGCCTGTTATATCCCTGCCAGACCACCAAAAATCACCAAGCCGATCTGTGACACTCCTCGCTCCTTTTAGGGGAATGATCTTTCGTAGAGCTGTTCAAGAACCGCTCCTATCTGCTCTTTGTGTAAGCCTTGCTGCTGAGGTGGATTCTTAGAGTCGACCAGCCTTGTAGGCAAGCATCTTGGTATCATAGCCCTCAAGTGGAGCCATTCTTTTCTTTATCCTCCTCCATCAAGCCCTCCAGGCTGACTGCCCTGCTGGAGCCTAGTAGCATTATCAGCTATTCGCAAGTCCTCGGTCATATCGCTGAGCGCTCCATCTAGCATAGCTGAAAGGTTATGCATGGTGTAGCCAATGCGGTGGTCCGTAACCCGACTTTGCGGGAAGTTGTAGGTTCGGATCTTGTCGGAGCGATCTCCACTTTTCACCATCGTCTTTCGCTCTGCCCCAATAGCTACCTGTTGTTTTTTTACTTCCTGCTCATATAGCCTTGCACGCAGTACCTTTAGGGCTTTTTCTAGGTTCTTGATTTGCGATTTCTCGTCTTGGCAAGAAACGACGATGCCGGTAGGTATGTGTGTGAGCCTTATGGCAGAATAGGTAGTATTGACAGACTGGCCACCAGGCCCTGAAGAGCAAAAGGTGTCTTTGCGAACATCATTCATATCTAGGGCTACTTCTACTTCGCCCATCTCTGGTAGCACAACCACGCTAGCGGCCGAGGTATGTACGCGTCCTTGGGTTTCTGTAGTAGGTACCCGCTGTACACGATGTACACCAGACTCATACTTCATCATGCCGTATACATCCTCGCCAGCAATGCTGCAGATGATCTCTTTATATCCACTCGTGCTACCGGCTGTAAAGTCGATCACATGAAGCGTCCATCGCATCTTCTCTGCAAATCGGCTATACATCCTGAATAAATCTTCGGCAAAAATTCCCGCTTCATCGCCACCAATGCCTGCCCTGATTTCTAGGATGATGTTTTTGCTATCATTCGGATCCTTAGGGATGAGCATCGCCTTGAGCTGTTCTTCGAGGGATTGGTGTTGTGCTGCTAGGCTTACTAGCTCTTCCCGGGCCATCTCTCTAAATGCCTCGTCTTTTTCTGTACTTAGCAAGTCCTTAGCTCCTTCCATATCAGCCAGGACCCGCTCATACTGATCGTAGGTCGCTACAATTTCTTTTAGCTCTTTATATTCTTTGCCTAGGGCCATATACTGCCTATGATCAGCCATGGTCGCTGGCTGAACCATCTGCTCTTCCACTTCTTGGTATCTTTTCTTAATGGCTGCTAGCTTATCGATCATTTTATGGTGCGTTTAGCTACAAAAATACTAAAAGTAGCTCCTTCCAGCACGCTACTAGGCATACCGTTCCTAACGGAGCAATGATGGGTTTCGGTGCTTAGGACGCCACTAGTAGCTACCAAGCACATCTATTACCCCAGGAGTGCGCTCTGATGCTTTGTAACAGATAAACGCTACGCACTTTGATTTTAGTGGTGCTTAGCCTGGCGCTAGGCGTTGGGCTCCAAGGGATTAGTAAAAAGCATCTTCAAAGTGGACGATTTGTACGCTACCGCTATGCTGGAGTACTGCAATAATGTCAAACTGCGTGGCCTGGGTCCAATCTTGCTCTATAATGTAATTTTCTGCCGCTGCTCGGATTAAAGCTTGCTTAGCTGGACTTACAAACGTTTCCGGGTAACCATATTCACTGCTCGTCCTGGCTTTCACTTCTACAAATGCTAGGCAATGCGCTCTCTGGGCGATGATGTCTATTTCTGCTTTTTGGTACCGATAGTTACGGACCATAATTTCAAATCCTTGCTTCTGTAAATAGCTAGCAGCCAAGTCTTCGGCTTCTCTGCCCCATTGCTGATGCGGTACTGCTGGTCTATACAACATAGGTTTTCTCTAGCTCAGACTGCTCTATAGTAGCAATACTAATACTAAACTGGATGAACTGAATTTACAAAGTATAGGGCCAGGTCTAGGCCAGAGCATGAGAGGAAGAGCAAACACTCGGCTAGCGACGTACTAGCCGTTGTAGCTACCGCGTCTTGCCAAGCAGTAGGGTGCTTGGATGGCTTTGGGCAAGGGTAGGCTATAAGGAAAGCCTTCTTAGGATGCGTTGCAGCACCACCAACCTACCGAGTCAAGCTCTAGCGTGTGCTTTGAGGAAGCACTCCACTAGCCCACAAAACTTGCTGTGTTATCCCATAACCTCCCCTAGCCGCTCTACATCCTTCGCCCAGCCACTGTGCCAAAGTCCCAACATAAACAGGAATCCGTTACCTTATCTATTGCTGCTTAAGGGAGGTTTCTATAAGTTACAGCTATTAAAGCGGGCTCTTGACGAAGGCACTTGGCCGAGCAAGGTGTCCTGAAAGCGGATAAACAGTAGCTACCGGGTTACTTATGCGGCACCTACCTGGTATACGCAACGCACCTGAAGTATCCAGTGTTTTGTATGGCGGTTGAATTGTATTAAAATAGCAGCAAGACGATTTACGGTACTTGGCTTTCGGAGTTTATGGTCAATAAATCATGTAATTATGAACATAGACCTACTTATTGTACTCTCTTTTCTGTTTATTACCCTTTTACTTGGCTTGTGGGCAGGAAGAGGCATCAAGGACATCAGAGAATATGCCATAGCCAATAAGCAGTTTGGCACAGGTGTGCTGACCATGACCATACTCGCGACTTACATCACGGGGTCTAAGGGGATCGGTTATGTAGGCTACGTTTTTGACGATGGCATTTTACCCATCTTCTCCGTCATACTATGCGGGGCCATCATCACTTTTCTGTTCATCGCTTGGTGTATCGTACCCAATATGCAGCGCTTCGTAGGTTGCTTGACTTTGCCAGAGGTCATGGGCCAGCTTTATGGCCAGAGCGCACGATTTTGGATGGGCATCCTCGGCACTGGCTACAGCGTCGCTTTGGTGGCACTACAGATGATTTGGCTAGGTTATGTGGGAGCCTTGTTTAACCTCTCTAGTCAATTAAGCATCTTCTTAGGAGGCATTTTTCTTGTGATTTATGCTGCGAGAGGGGGCATGAAAGCTGTCGCTATTACTGACGTACTGCAGTTTATTGCCATGCTAGTGTTCGTACCCTTGGTCGCTTATGTAGTGCTCTACCACGTAGGCGGGATCAAGTCACTGTTTCGCCAAGTACCTCCAGTAGCGCTAGACGTGCTCCACCATCCTAGCCTCAAAGACTATATCATCTATTGTATATGGGACCTTTTTCCTGCCTTTCCGCTGAGCTTCCCCTTCATACAGCGTATGCTCATGGCTAGAGACAAGCCACAGCTAGTTAATAGCTACTACATAGGCCTGAGCTTTCTTACCATTTTCTACCTACTATTGACATTAATCGGCTTGGCTGCTATGGTCTTACGTACAACAAGTGATTTAAATATGCCCCAGCAAGGCAGCAATATCTTTGTCTACCTCGTTAAAAATTACTTACCCATAGGTGCGCAGGGAGTCATTGGTGCTGGGTTTATTGCGGGCATTATGTCTACTGCTGACTCTTTCCTACATACTGCTGGACTAGCCCTGGCGCATGATGTGATTCAACCGAGAGTTAAGCGGAGCATAGATGCACTCAAGCTGGCACAGTATCTTACGTTATTGCTTGGCCTTGTAGCACTGGCGCTGGCGCTCTTTTACAAAGCGCTGCCTAGGGTACAGTATGGGGGTGTAGACTTAGGTAGAGGGTTGAATTTTATGACAGAAGCTGTTGCGCTAGTCTTTACCATTCCGCTCGTTGCTGGCATTATGGGGCTCAGGACTGAGGCACGATCATTCTTAGTTTCCTCCCTCACTACCGTTACTGTTTTTATCCTCAGTAGGTTCTGCCTCAGCAATGAGTTTGTCATGCCCTTGTCGGTTGCTATAAATGTGCTCAGTTTCTTTGGGTCCCACTACTTCCACAACCAAGGCTTTGCAATAATCAGGCGAACAGCACATCGGCCAGAAAGCTACGTATGGCAGCCTACCTGGGAAGGCATTGGCAAAAGATTTAGCAACCTGCTACCTACGCCTAGCAGGCTGTTACGTTACTCCCAGGATAGGGTAGCCAAGTATGGAGCCAATCCCACCCTATTTGCGCTTTTCATGTCATTCAGCTACATGATACCCTTCTCTATGCATAGCTATACAGACCTTACTATGTATAACTGGTTGCTGGCTATCAGAGGGATGGGGGCACTACTCTCTGTGGGGTTACTCCTCAAATCTCAGTGGCCAAGATGGTTGCTTCCTTACTTTCCTGTCTACTACCACCTTAGTCTGCTCTATTGCCTGCCCTTTGTCACTACATTCCTCTTCCTCTTAGAGGGGGGTAGTATAGAGTGGCTACTCAATGTAGCCCTCTCTATTATGCTGCTCATTGTACTGGCAGACTGGACTACGTTTATAGGACTATCCATGCTGGGGATTGCCTTAGCGCTAGGGCTATACAGGCTAGGGATAAGCTGCTTAGCAGTGAGCATGGATGCCGATACGGCCTATACACTCATATATGCCGTTACTTTCTCTACCCTCATCGGCCTACTCTTTGCCCGCAGAAAACAAGAGAGCTTTGACCAGCTAACCAACCAAAGCCAAGCCCTACTAGCCAAAACCCTAGAAACTGAAGAAAATCTACTCGAAGCTGTAAGAGAAAGACTACGCGTCATCCAGACACTGAAGCAAGCAGGCATCCAAGACCTACTACAAGTAGCCAAGCTCATCAGCGAGCTACGCCTTAAAGCAAAAGTCCAACCTGACTCTGAGATAGCGGAAGTAGCCCAACAGCTCGAAGCTGTCCTCACCCCCATGGTCCTACAGCTCCGAAGCATAGAAGACAGAGCCACGAACTTCCTACGTCTTTCCATAGATACGCTACCTATCCAAGAACTTCTAGCTACCTTACAAACACCGTCTACTACCCAAGGAAATGCTACAGGCGCCCAACTACAACTCCATACCCACCAGCAAACCCTAACCGGAGATCGCAAACGCATCCAGAAGCTCTTGCTGAGCAGTATTACAGCCTTACAAAGAGCCTATAAAGAGACACCTATCCTCGTAGGCCTAGAAGACACCCAACTACACTATCCCCTGCCCACTGTCAGGACAGGTTATATCAAAAAAATAGGCGCCTTGCGGATTACTGTGACCACCCAAGCCACCTTGCCTCCCTTGCTGAAAGCCTACACCGCACAAATGCACGGAACAGCATTTACTATGCCAGAGACCATAGAAGAGCTATTACTACTAGAGAACCAGCGTATCGTCAAAGCACACTATGGCTACATGCACGCAAGCACAGACACCCTGCTCTACGTTATCCCCCTCCAGCTCAGAGAAGTAAGACCCAAAGACATAGACAAAGCTTACATGGAGCTAGGCGCAACCCCTATACGGGCCAATGATCGCTACAAAAGCGATAAAATAGATGCCCAAGCGCAAGAAGAGGAATTTCTAGCAGCAGTAGCAAAACGCTCTACGGCAGACCTAGAGCTAGTCAAGTCAGTCATAGAACTCATCAAGTGGTACCACGGGCCAGTAAACAGGAAATCAGGAGAGCCCTTTTATCTGCACCCCATAGCCGTAGCCCAGATTGTGCTCGACTACAATACAGACGAAGCGGCCATACTAGGCGCTTTGCTACACGATACCGTAGAAGATACCGCCCTACTACTCAGAGACATTGAGGCAGTGTTCGGCAAAGACACTGCTGGCATCGTAGACACGGTTACCCACCTAGAGAGCCCCAAGGACAGCTTTTATAAAGTGAAGCTCTCTGCCGAAGAAAACATCTTGATGCTCCTAGCAGCAGGCGACCTCAGGGCACTGTACGTGAAGCTGGCAGACCGCATGCACAACATGCGCACCATCCATGCCAGTCCCTATGCGAGCCAGCTGAAAAAAGCCCAAGAAACCCTACAGTTTTTTGTACCCCTGGCCCAAGACAGGCTCAAGCTACCAGCCGCTGCCGAAGAGCTTAAAGAAAGAAGCCTAGCCATCATGGCCAAGGAAACCTAACTGAGACGATATATATAGCACCTAGCTCAAGAAGAGTACATTATTTGTGACACTACTCCGCTGATTTGATTAAAATTATTTAAGTTTACAGTACGGACAGATTGAAAACAAACAATAAGCTTTATGCCTTACTTCACGCTAGACCATCTTATAGTCGGAGGCTTTTTGCTCCTTACACTGCTCATCGGCCTACTGGCGGGCAGGAGAATCAAAGACATTCGAGAGTATGCCATTGCCAATAGAGTGTATGGCACGAGTGTCCTGACGATTACTTTTCTGGCTACCTATTTAGGAGGCCAAAACACTATTGGCACATAGAAGTACATACTTTCTTATGGCCTTGTCGCTGGATTTGCAACACTTGGGACTGCTATTATGTATATCTATTCTGGAGCATTTATTGTGCCCAAGATGTTACGCTTTAAAAGAAGCATCACTTTGGGAGATTTGATGCAGGAACTATATGGACCGTATGGGGGTACAATTACTGGTATCCTTGGCGGGGTGTATACTATCAGCCTAGTCGGAGTACAGATATTGGCACTGGGATACCTCTGCGAAAATTTACTCGGATGGAGGGTGGACTGGAGCATTGGTTTAGGAGGAGCGATTTTGATACTCTATGCTTCTTTTGGTGGCGTTAAGTCAGTAACGATTACAGACATTTTTCAGTTCATTGTCTTTGTTATCGTCGTCACCCTTATTGCCAATGTAGCCATCAGTGAAGTTGGGGGCATAAAAGAACTTTTAAGCCAACTTCCTGCAGATAGTCTGGCTTTTTACAAGCATGAACAGTTTCCTCGCTACCTCTCTTCGTTTCTAGTTTGGGGGCTATTCCCTGCTTATCTGTCGGCGCCTCCTATTGTGCAGCGTATACTGATGGCTCGGCATAGGCAGCAGGCTACGAATATGTTATTTATTACCGCCGCCTTTTTGCTCGTCGTGCGGGCACTAGTAATATTTAGTTGCCTGGCTGTATTGCTACTAGCTCCCAACATCAAGGCTAGTGCAGGAGGAGCTTTTGCCTATGTAATCAATCAGTATTTCCCACCAGCCCTAAAGGGCTTGAGTGTAGCCGGACTTTTGGCCATCGTGATGTCTACGCTTGACTCATTCCTCAATGCAGGAGGCCTACTAGTGACACACAATGTCCTGAAGCCCTGCTTCGATCAGCTAAAGATGGAGTTTAACGAGCTGAAGGCTGTACGTTACATCACTTTCTTGATGGGGTGTTTAGGCATCCTAGCTGCTTTTAGCGTAACAGAAGTTCGTACGCTAAGTTATTTTGGAATGTCCAGTTTTGCTCCGGTGGTCACCCTCCCGCTAATAGCCGGCATCTTAGGCCTCAAGACAGACACGAGGTCATTTCTTGTTGCCTTCTCTGTTACTACTACCACTTTTATCCTGTCCAACCTACTCCTCCCTACAGCAGCAAACTATCTAGTATTTCCCATTAGCGTTATAGCCAATACCATCAGCTTCTTTACTGCTCATATAATCAAGCACAGAGGCATTGCTAAGGTGGTAAGACAATCGGGAGAAAGTGAATTATGGACTCCCGGTCCCCAAAATACTTTGCACATCCTATTCGCGCTTTTTGTATGCTTCAACTACATGGTACCCTACTTCATGTATACTAGGCAAGGAGAAGTAGCCATGTTTGCTATAAAGCTCATTGGAGCAACGCTTTGTGTAGGCTTACTACTCAAGCCTTACTGGAATGATTGGTTCAGGAAGCATTTTCCCCTATACTGGCACTTCTCTTTACTCTTTTGTTTGCCCTTTACCACGACCACGCTCTATATGCTTAATGGTGGCGGAACAGAGTGGACGGTTAATGTTGCCTTGTCCATCATGCTGCTCGTCATTCTGGTAGACTGGAAGAGATTTATCATCATCTCTCTAGCTGGGGTAGGCTTAGGCATTCTTTGCTCTCAAGGGATAAAAGGCCACGTGCCCCTGTCTTATGATAATAGCTACACCCTAGTGTATACCTGCCTTTTCTCGACACTCGTAGGGTTAATTTTCGCGCGTAGTAAGGAGCAGAGAGCTAGTAGGCAGCAAAAAATGCTCAAAGCAGAAGGAGCAGCAAACCAGGCCAGCCTACTACGAGCCGCTGAAGAAAGGGTAAAAGCCCTTAAAACCCTCCAGAACACAGGAGCACATAACTTACTGCAAGTAGCCAAAGACCTACAAGGACTACCCGTAGAGGGGGCAGCAGCGCAGAAGCTCCACGCCATTGAAGCAACGTTGATCCCACTGGCCTTCCAGCTGCAAGGCATCAATATCAAAGCCACAGACTACTTACGGCTACAGAGCAAGCCGATAGTCATCGACCAGTGGCTGAAAGAGTTGCGTGACCAGTTTCGTGAGTACAACATAGGGCAAAGCATCCGTTTTATC
>JBCCGO010000005.1:0-35948 GCA_039029235.1 Bacteroidota bacterium
CCCTACTGCTGCTACACATGCTTGAAAGACCTTGCGATAGGCATCGACAGGTAACTCAAATTTACCATCTCGCCCGTGCTTAAGAAAAATCTCTAGCGGGGCGCAGTGACCGTGCTTGAGTAGCTCTGCGTCGCTGAGTTGGGTAGGTCTACTAGATAGAAACGGAGGGAAAGTTCTTGGCTGCCCCAGACGCGATGGTTGTAGTAATCCTGGAGGGTAGTCTGGTAGGGATAGGGAGCGCGCGCGCCATCGCTGGTCCGCTAGTTGGTGGTAGCGTCAAGGCCCCAGGAAATGACTAGTCTAGAGAGCTCGTTGCGGTTGCGCTCACCATGGCCCCCGGGCTCTCAGGGGTAGCTAGGGTGGCGTCTGGGCTGCAGCTTGTAAGCAGCCATACTATAAATAATATTCTGGCCGCGCTTCGCTGGCCCTGGGTGTAGCAATTAGTTAGTTTAACGTTCCTAGTATTCATCGCTCTAATGGTTTGGGGGCTGTTACAAGGTTTCGCTAATCGTCTCTTTTGCAAGCTAAATCTACTTCGTTAAAGTTGCAAAATAATAAGCCAGCGCTTCTAGACTAAAGTCTAATCTCAAGTCAAATATAGTAAAGCTTCTCTGCAAGCCTAGGTTCTCACCTAGTGGGCTAGCATTGCTACCTAAAATGCGAGCCCTTGCTCGAGGAAAGCTCACGGCGCTAGGCTGCGCTAAGAAAAAAGGCTCACTGGCTCTTCTTTTCTACTTGCAAACATACAACAATAGATATTCCCAACAAATGCAAGTGCTCAGCTAGTGCGCTAAGGATGCTGGCTTACCCCCTGCTTCTTGATTATAGCTTCAAGTACATACTCCTGAGCTTCGCTGTACAGATCTAACCTCAGTCTGCTGTTACCTAAAGCTATTGCCTCATTGGTGTAGAGATGTAGAGTGGCTTGCTACTCACAGGCCTCCTGTCAGTGTCAGCAATAACCAAACAGCTCTTATGCTATCTTAGGAAGAGTAAGGTTAATTAAGGGATCAAAATTTGTCTTCCAAATATCTAGTTCAAATAATTTACCTTCATCATCTACATTCAAAGATACTAGTACTACTACGCCATCTTCATCTGTGAGAGCATGCTCACTTATTTGTGCGCCAAACAAACGTTCTTTTCTTGTCATACCATCCGGAAGCAATAATAAGCTTCCCATTCCTCCATCGTTCATTGGCTGAACTAATAAGTTATGATGCCAATCTGGTGGGAAATTTACCGCAGCTTTCTGAACCAACAATTTAAGAAGCTGCATTTCATTGTGAGATGGTTTTCTAGCCAACTCCATGAATTCTACCAATATTTATTGTCCCATCTTTGAGCTTGAAAGCAGTGTATTGGATTCTTTTCCCTGCAACTTCAATTACTTGGTTGAAAGGCTTTCCTGGAGCTATCTGAGATGAAGCACTAGTAAAGTGAGCCTCAATTGCTGACTTTACTACCGCCCTGTTCAATCCAAGAATATCTGTGTGTCGAAATGTGTGGTTAATTTGATTACTATCCTTGCCAAATTGTACTGTAAACTTCCCAGCCTTAGCTGCCTCACCCACCTTCTCAGCAGCTTGTGCTGCCTGGGTGCCAGTCACTACTGCTTGCTGCTCTGCCTGTACCACTCTCACGACAGCTTTCCCTTTCTGAGCAGTAGCTGCTGCCTCTCCCAACTGCTCAACGGCCTGCCCTGCTTTAGCAACCCACCCCAGACCTTGTGCTCCTTTGCTAACTGCCTTGACAATCTCTGCACCATAGAGCAACTGGGCCAACTTCCCACCCATACGCCCCACCATCCTGCCTTGAGAGAGATGGTAGTGCTCTGCATCAGCGAAGCGGCAGCGTAGATCCTCCCGCCGTTCTACCTCCTTCACTGCCTGCATGCGCGCTTGATACTCTTCGCTACTTTCCCAGGCCTGCTGTCTTTGATCACTCAGCGCCTCCCAGAATTGCTTTAAGTTAACATATCCTTATTGCTCGTGAGATTGGCGCACAAGCGAGGGCGCTTGCGCCAGGTGGGGGCACCTTTCAAAGGATTTACATGACACTAGACTACCACAAAACAAACATGTACTGGGCAATCAGAAGCCTCGCTACTTCAAGACTTACTTATGTAGAACGCTGTCTACAGACAACGAGGTATCAGCGATCCTCGTCGTTACCATCCTCTTGGGCTTTTGTTTTCCCCTTGACTCTTACTGCATCAGGAAAAGCAGGGAGTATTCTAGGCGCGGGGTATTTCCCCTCCCGTTGCGCTTTATTTTCTGAATCCATAGTTTCTTGCTCTTTATTAGCGGCATCCGCCACTTGCTCATAACTTACTA
The DNA here is from genome assembly GCA_039029235.1 of Bacteroidota bacterium. Taxonomy (GTDB): domain Bacteria; phylum Bacteroidota; class Bacteroidia; order Cytophagales; family Amoebophilaceae; genus JBCBRR01. Next base: position 2,337 of record JBCCGO010000005.1, read on the forward strand.
TAGTGACAAAAAAGTCTAGCTTTTCTGTGTCAAGATTAATTTGGGAAATTTTAGCAAACTCTCGCTCATACTCTTTAGTGATAGGCACGTCGTAGCCAATCAGGTCATCTTGTAGGAGATTTTGTAATGGCTCTATTAATGAATGATGTAATGGAGCTTCTATCACTAATGCGTCTCCAGGATCTTTTTCAAATCCATAGAGCATTAAACATAAGTTATTTTTCATAATCGTCATCTCTCAATTTTTCTGGTGGCTTTAACTGGCTTTAATTGCTCTCCTGTGTGGGGACAGAATTCTCCCAGGTGCCTACCTGTTTTTTTACTGTATCGCTCTACAGAACCATGTTGATAGTCCCATTCGTAAATATGCCTTCTATTCTCGTATCTACCTCGAATTTTGTGGTATCCTGGAATTCTTGTCTTCCCTCTGACTTTTACTGCATCAGGGAAAGCAGGGAGACTTTGAAGAGAAGGTATGAATCTCACACCACCCAAGAGGGATTGCTGTCTACCTGCAGCGGCTTCCCCTTTCTGAGCGGTAGCTGCTGCCTCTCCCAGCTGCTCAACGGTCTGCCCTGCTTTAGCAACCCACCCCAGACCTTGCGCTCCTTTGCTAACTACCTTGACAATCTCTGCCCCATAGAGCAACTGGGCCAACTCCCCACCCATACGTCCCACCATCCTGCCTTGAGAGAGATGGTAGTGTTCTGCATCAGCGAAGCGGCAGCGCAGATCCTCCCGCCGTTCTACCTCCTTCACTGCCTGCATGCGCGCTTGATACTCTTCGCTACTTTCCCAGGCCTGCTGTCTTTGATCACTCAGCGCCTCCCAGAATTGTTTTAAGTTAACATATCCTTCTTGGAACCCTACCTTGTCTTCCCACTTTACAAAGGATTCTATGCCTTTGACTGCTAGGTCAACTAGCCCTAAAATCGCTTTCCCTGTATCATGAATACTTTCTCCAAAGCCTTGTATGCTCGCTACGGCTCTTCGTGTTCCGCTAGGCGTATCAGAGCGGCCTAGCGTAGCACGCAAGGGCTGGAGCATACTTTTTTTGATAGTAGCTGCTGCTTCTTGGTGTTGCTGAGCAGCTTGATGCGCCTTCTTGTCATATATCCCCTGTTCTGCTGCCCCTAGTGCTGAAAGACTGCAAGCAGCTGACTGCTTTTCTGATTTTTCGCGTAATGCTACTGCCTCTATGCCTAGCTGTAACCCTCTCTGGTAAAAGGGGTGGCTTTGGAAATTGACTAGCGTCTCTTGATAACGACTTTGTAGCTCTTTATTATCCGGATTTTCTTGAAGGCTAGCCTTTGTCGTTGATAGCTCTGTTTGCAAATCATTGAAGAGGCTGTCTTCTTGACAAGCTTGTATGTGCTGGTCTATCTCTTTTTGTAAAGCATCTCGATCGGGTAGCTGGATGGTAAGGCCTGGATGAGGGCTGATGAGAGGCTGTATGCTGGGATCAGTTGCTGATGGTCTCTCAGGATCTGGATCTCTACCGTCTGCTATACACTCAAGGCGAGTCCTAATAACTTCACGTTGAAATGCTATATTCATAGGATCTAGGCTCCTAGCGTCTTCTGTAGGCGAGGATGCTCTATCCGCTGCAGGCGTAGCTCTAAGATCTGAGCTCCCAGGAGCTCCAGACAAGAGGTCATGAGCAGCTAAAAGCGTATTAGCTACCTGAACTGGGTGCTCACCTACTATAGGAGCGAGAGCCCTAGCAGCTGCAAGCGTAGCTCCAAGATCTGAACTCCCACCTCCAGAAAAGAGGGAATTCGCAGCTGTAGGAGGCGTGCTACCTCTAAAACCTGAGCTCCTGCCTCCTATAGACGAGGGACCTCTAAGATCTGAGCCCCCAGGAGCTCCAGACAAGAGGTCATGGGCAGCTAAAAGCGTATTAGCTACCTGAACTGGGTGCTCACCTACTATAGGAGCGAGAGCCCTAGCAGCTGCAGGCGTAGCTCCAAGATCTGAGCTCCCACCTCCAGACAAGAGGGAATTCGCAGCTGTAGGAGGCGTGCTACCTCTAAAACCTGAGCTCCTGCCTCCTATAGACGGGGTACCTCCAAGATCTGAGCTCCCAGGGACTCCAGAAAAGAGGGAATTCGTAGCTGTAGGAGGCGTGCTACCTCCAAGAACTGAGCTACCGCCTCCTATAGACGAGGGGCCGCTAGTAAATGCAGGCGTGAAGTGGCTTCCCCGATTGATTCCTGTCCAAGAATCGGGAGGTCTATGGCCTGAGCCTATACCCCTAGGCGCCATGTTACTATTCCATGTACGTTCAAACTGCTCATCGCTAGCATGAAGCATGTAGTATCTCCAATCGCGTTCTGACCACGAGTCATAACCTGAGCTTCCGCCTCCTATTTCGAAAGAAAAACTAACATTATTCCCCCCTCCCTTCAATCCTAACTCTCCCACATAGACAACTTCCCCCAGCGTGGGGAGCACCTTCCCACCTAGTACATGAATCTGGCGTTGGCTCTGCCAGCTAGGGTATTGGCTCAGCACTTCTAGGCTACTCGCGACATCTTCTCCCAAACTACACACGACAGGCAGCAATGACTGACGAGAAGAAGCGCCTATCCGAGAAGATACCTCAGCGCGCCACTGATCTCGTTCGTAATAAAAACGCACTTGCTCGCCACCTCGGGCTTGGAAAGACAAGTTCCGACCAACGGGGCTGGCTTCGATGGAAGTTCTTCGTAGATCACGTCGCTGATATGGAACAGCTTCCTGGCTCATGCGCTGCTGAAGTGTGCTCTCCAACGCTGGTCCGATAGCTGGTGGTAGCGTCAGGGCTCCAGGAGCTGACCGGTCTAGAGAACTCGTTGCCGTCGCGCTCGCCATGGCTCTCCCGCCCTCAGGGGCGGCTAGCGTAATATCTGGGCTGTAGCTTGTGAGTAGCCATACTATAAATAATATCCTGGCCGCGCTTCGCTGGCCCTGGGTGTAGCAATTAGTTAGCTTAACGTTCCTAGTATTCATCGCTCTAATGGTTTGGGGGCTGTTACAAGGGTTCACTAATCGTCTCTTCTGCAAGCTAAATTTACTTTATTTAAAGTTCCAAACTAATCAGCTAACGCTCCTAGCTTAAGTTTAGTTTCAGGCCAAATATAGCAATAGAACTTCTCTGCAAGCCTAGGTTCTCACCTAGTGGGCTAGCATTGCTACCTAAAATGCGAGCCCTTGCTCGAGGTCGGTTCATGGTGTCAGGGGAAATACTCACTGGTTAACCGCCTCTGTCTCTAAAAATAATTCCCTAAATTTTTCCGACAGATACAAGCTCCCGTCTAGCCAGGTAGGACTTCTACCTAAAGTGCGAGTGCTTGCTCAAGGAATACAGCAAGGGAGACACGAAGCAAGGCTAGGCATAGCTAGGACTATGCCCAGTCAGCTACCGCCGGGCGTAGCGGTAGTCGAGCAAGCCACGGGGCTCAGCCAGCAAGCGACTGTCATAGGCTACTCATACGTTTGCTGAGCTATAGTGTACTGTTGCCTTTGCTTAGCGCTTTATTACTGCTTGGAGCCTCTTTCTACGAAAGTAGGGCTTACGCATCGGCTTGCCAGGTTCGGCCTCTAGTGGCCCTGGGTATAGGCTTCCCATCTATTGAGGACGGTCTGAAAATCTGGGGGTAGGGGTTCTTCAAAATGCATGGGCTGCTGGGTGACCGGATGTATAAATCCTAGTGCCTGGGCATGCAGGGCTTGGCGAGGTAGGAGACGCAAACAATGCGCTACAAAGGTTTTGTAGGTAGCAAAACGGGGTCCTTTGACAATCTGGTTGCCTCCATAGCTGGTATCGCCAAATATAGGATGGCCTAGGTATTGCATATGGGCCCGGATCTGGTGGGTACGTCCGGTGGCTAAGGTGCACTTGACGAGTGAAACGTAGTGTAGTTTTTTGACTACCTGATAGTACGTAATGGTTCGCTTCCCTTGTGTAGGATCTTTGTAGGGAGCTACTATGTGGCGATTTTGGAGGCTTCTGGCTAGGTTTACGTCTATCGTGCCGGCTGCAGGCTCAGGCACTCCCCAGACTAGGGCATAGTAGGTTCGTTCTATGGAATGGTCATAAAATTGTTTGGCCAGGGCGATGAGGCTCTCTTCTGTTTTGGCAATGACCAGCAGTCCTGAGGTATCTTTATCGATGCGGTGGACTAGGCCAGGCCTGCCCTCATTGTTGGCTGCAGTGGGCAGGTGTCTGAAATGGTAGACTAGGGCATTGACTAGGGTGCCTGTCCAGTTGTTATGGCCTGGATGTACTACCATGCCTGCGGGTTTGTTGACGACGAGTAGCGACGCGTCTTCATGCACGATGGAGAGCGGAATTCTTTCGGGCAGTACTTCGTGCGCGCGGGGGGGTGTTGGGAGTACGACTTTGATTTTGTCGTAAGGCCTGACCTTGTAGTTGGCTTTGGTAGGCTGTTGGTTGACGAGGATGAGCTGGTTCTCGATAGCTAGCTGAATCTTGCTACGGGTAGTATGGGGCAACCGGTCTGTGAGAAACTTATCAATCCGATTGGCTGCTTGGCCAGGATCTACGGTAAGGTTATGAGGCTCAAAAAGGCTCTCTGGTAGGGTTTGGGCGGGGTTATGGTCATTGGCCATGGCTTTGGTGGCGTTTTTAAGGGGTGATAGTACTAGCCAATGCCTGGCTGATGGGAACTTCCCTAAGCTAATACAAGCTATATTTGTATGGAAGTCTGCCTAGACGGCGATGCAACAGTAGGTCTCTTCTTAGTCCTGCAAGTTTATCTTCGCCGCCTGCTAGCGCTGGCATGGTAGCTAATCCTGCTGGCTTAGCGCATCTGGCTAAGATAGGTATTCTCCATGACTTTTTGTTGCACTCGTGCTGGCTCTGGTGTACGCTGGTTATGGTCTTATGTTTGGTCAGCAGTGGAATGGCTTTCGGGCTGATAGCAGTCTTAAGGAGTGATACCAACGCTTGCCTGGGCGGGCTATCTCTCATAAAGGCACTCAATGCACTCTAGATCAATGGGCTATGCATACTTTTATGGATGACCTCCAGTGGCGGGGTATGGTTGATAATGCAACTCCGGATATCGCGCTTCAACTACAAAGAGAAGTGACAACGGGTTATGTGGGCCTTGATCCTACAGGGCCTTCCCTGCACGTCGGTAACTTGGCGGCCATCATGTTGCTTAAGCATCTGCAGCGAGCAGGTCACCAGGCCAGGGTACTGGTCGGGGGCGCTACGGGCATGATTGGGGATCCTTCTGGTAAGTCTGCTGAAAGAACCTTGCTGGACGAGGAGGAATTGCGCTATAACCAGGCATGTATTGGCAGGCAGTTGGAGCGATTGCTGGACTGCTCGCCGGGTAAGCATGGTGTGGCGATACTGAATAACCTGGCTTGGTTCAAGGACTTGGGCTTGCTTGCGTTTTTGCGGGAAGTGGGTAAGCACCTCCCACTCAACTACATGCTGGCTAAGGATGCTGTCAGAAGCCGCTTGGAGCGGGGGATCTCATTCACAGAGTTTGCCTATCAGTTGCTACAAGGGTATGATTTTTACTATCTGTACACTACTGCGGGCATAAAGTTGCAAATGGGTGGGGCTGACCAATGGGGCAATATTATGGCAGGCCTGGAACTCATTAGGAGGAAGGCAGGGGGGAAAGCTTTTGCCTTGACCACGCCGCTCATTACTAAAACAGATGGGAGCAAGTTTGGGAAGTCTGAGGGGGGCAGCATTTGGCTAGATCCTGCCATGACCTCGCCTTATGCGTTCTATCAGTTTTGGCTGAATAGTACGGACGAGGAGGCTGGCCGGCTGGTGAAGGTATTTACGCTCCTGGACAAGAGGGAAATCGATGGGCTCGAGCAGGCCCACCAGTCAGCTCCTCACCAGCGTGTATTGCAGAAGGCTTTGGCCAAGGAGCTTACTAGCATGGTGCACTCGGCGGCTGCCTATACTGAGGCGGCTAGGGCTACGGAGCTTCTTTTTGGGAGAGCTACGCCGGCAGATCTGTGGAAGCTCAGTGAGCAAGATTTATTGGCCATTTTGGGGAATGTGCCGCAAATAACTATGGGCAGGGAACAGCTGGCGCAGGTAGCTCATGTGCTAGAGCTGGTGACGCGTGGTACGCAAGGGACGATCTTCTCGTCTCAGGGGGCAGCCCGTAGGATGATCCAGGAGGGCGGATTGTACATCAATAGGGTGCAGGTTGTGGATCCTTATCAAAGGCCTGACTGGGCACTGCTGCGGGAGCGGTATTTGCTAATACAGAAGGGCAAAAAGCACCATTATCTGATTAGGGTAGCCTGAAAGCAAACTTTTAGCTTCCCCAGCTCTCTCTATCTAAGCTTCTATACTGAATGGCCTCTGCTAGATGATCTTCCTGGATCGTTTCGCTCTGGACTAGGTCTGCAATAGTGCGAGATACCTTGAGGATTCGGTCATAGGCTCTGGCAGAGAGGCCTAGCTTTTCCATGGCGGTTTTCAGTAGGTTCTGGCCTAACTTGGAGATGATGCAAATGTCTTTGACCATGGCTGCGGGCATCATGGCATTGGTGTAAATACCGGTGTGGTTTTTGAACCGCTCTTGCTGTACGGCTCTGGCTTGGATGACGCGTGCTCGGATAGCTTCGCTCTTCTCTGCAGGACGCCTGGCAGTCATTTCTTCAAAGGGGACCGGGGTTACTTCTACATGTAGGTCAATCCTATCGAGCAGCGGGCCACTGACCCTGTTTAGGTATCGCTGTACGGCTGTAGGAGCACATACGCATTCTCTGGACGGATGGTTATAATAGCCACAGGGGCAAGGATTCATACTGGCGACGAGCATGAAGTTGGCTGGGAAATCAACGGTAATCTTGGCTCTGGATACGGTGATCTTGCGTTCTTCTAGCGGTTGCCGCATGACTTCTAGTACGGTCCTTCTAAACTCAGGCAGCTCGTCCAGGAAGAGCACACCATGGTGCGCCAGAGATATCTCGCCAGGTTGGGGAATGCTGCCCCCACCTACTAGGGCTACGTCACTGATGGTATGGTGGGGTGCCCGAAATGGCCTCACAGCCATGAGTGCCCCTTGCTGGCCTAGCTTCCCGACTACTGAATAGACCTTGGTCGTTTCTAGCGCCTCGTGCAGGGTAAAGGGTGGTAAGATGGTGGGCAGTCGTTTGGCCAGCATGGTCTTTCCTGCGCCAGGCGGTCCGATCATGATCACGTTGTGCCCGCCTGCAGCGGCTATTTCTAGCGCTCGCTTGATGCTTTCTTGGCCTTGTACATCTGTAAAGTCTAGGGTATAGCCATTGGCACCACTGGCAAATAACTCGCGGGTGTCCATGACCACAGGAGCTATGGCTTTCTGGCCGGCAAAAAATGTCAGCGCTTCTTTGATGTGGGTGATGGGAATAACGTCGAGGTTGTTGACAATGGCTGCTTCCTGGGCATTCTCTTGGGGCAGTACAAAGCCTTTGAACTTCTGGGCGCGTGCCTCAATGGCAATGGGTAGGACGCCTCTGATGGGTCGTAAGGTACCATCTAGGGATAGCTCTCCCATCACTGTATAGTTTGCTAGGTGATGGAGCTGATGCTGCTTGGAGGCTTCTAGGATACATAGGGCAATGGGCAGATCATAAGCAGCGCCTTCTTTGCGTAGGTCTGCCGGAGCTAGGTTGACGATTACGCGCTGACGGGGCATCTGGTAGCCGATGTGTTTGAGCACTGATTCTATCCTGTGTTGGCTCTCTTTGATAGCATTGTCGGGTAAGCCTACCATGTATAGGTGGGTTCCTTTAACGATGTTCACCTCAATAGAAATCATCGAAGCACTCACGCCATAAACAGCGCTACCAAAAGTTCTTGTTACCATGTTATCGGCTTGGGGTACAGGCTAGATCTGGGCCATGCATGGCGACCAATCGCTGGCTAGGTATCTACATCGCAGCTTATAAACTAGTGCAAAATGGCGCAGTCTTGATAAGCAGGATCCACTTTGATGAACACCTCGGCTTGCGTGTTCTGGAGCCATTCTTTTAGGGCTGCTGCTCTCTTAGCCGCTAGTGCCATCTGAGCAATTTTGTCATAGTCTTGCTGGAGATTGGCTGGGTGGGGGGGTATTTTTTCTTTGAGATAGAGTATACGTACAGCTTGCTTGTCCGGAGCTACTGTCACTGTGGCAGGCTCAGCGATGGTACCAGGTGTTAGCTTGCTGATGGCAAAAAATACCTCTGTAGGCAGGTCATCGATGGGCATCCTGGTTCCGCCATGTGCACTGGTCAAGAGCCCTCCCTGGGATGCGGTCGCTATGTCTTGTGAGTATTGCTGGGCTGCTTCTTCAAAGGTAGTGTGTCCCACTAAGATCGACGTCCGGATGCTGTCCAGGTGTGCAGCGGTCTCCTGTAAGCTAGTGGCTGATGCGCTGGGTCTGATCAGGATATGTCTTGTATTATGGTGGTCTTTTTGTCTCTCGATCAGCTGGATGAGATGGAAGCCAGATGGTGTTTCTACGGGATCAGAGATTTCCCCTGGCTTCAAGGCCAAAACAGCTGCTTCGTAGGCTGGCGCTAGCTCTCCCAACCGCCGGAAGCCTAACTCACCGCCGCGACTAGCGGTGTTTGTGTCTTCTGAGTGCTGCTTGGCGAGCTTCTCAAACTTTTCCCCTACTTGTGTACATGCTTTGAGTACTTGCAGTTGTTCTATGATGGCTGCTTTGTCTTGCTGGCTCGGGGTAGGATAGCATACAATCTGTCTTACCTCTACTTCGGCCGGATAGTATGGTATACTAGCTACGGGAAGTGCGTCAAAGAATGCTTGTACTTCTTTAGGAGTTACAAAGAGATCGCCAAGTATTTTTCTTTGCATTTGCTCGATGATTAGCCGTTCTTGGCTGATTTTTCTTAGCTTTTCTTTGCAAGCTTGGATAGGTTTACCCATTAGTTGCGCTATCGCGGCTTCTGAGCCTAGTTGGGCCAGAAGCTCTTGCATCTCACGGTTGTAGTTGTCTTCTATGAGCACTTTTTCTACGCTCACTCCTTCGGCTTGGGCCCTTACTAGCAGCATCTTATGCTCCAACATACCTGCTAGCACTCGGCGCTTCAGGTCAGGTCCGGATACCATCCCTTGTGCTTGGAATTGCTGCAGTGCTTCTTCTAGCTCAGATTGTAGAATGATCTGATCATCTACACGGGCAATGATTTTGTCTACCAAGGTCCCTTGCTGTGACTCTGCTATGGCGCTGTTGGCTAGGCCTATGGCTAGTATGATTTTTACAACTACGCACTGTATGCTCATAGTATGGTGTAGTCTAGGTTAGCTTTGGCGGGCTTTTGGCGAAGGTATAACTCCTACCCATTGCTCTAAGCGTTGTGTAGCTTATTGGCAAGCTTTGCTAGGTATTTTCTAGTCAGCTGCCAGGAGCACCAAGCAGCATCGCCTACTCAACAGCACCTTCTTCTTGGGTACTACTGACTTTTGTATCCTCTTCTTTTGCCGGAGGAGCACCTAGTGTTTCTAACACTAGATCAGATATATCACATTCTTCGCTGACATATACGACAGATTCGTTTTTTACCAACACGCACGCGCATTCCCTTTCTTGGGCTACTTTTTCTACAGCCTGCTGTATTTTCTTGTTGACAGGGTCGAATAGTTCTGCCTGCTTACTTACGGCCAGTCTTTCTAACACCTTCGCATCGTTGAAGAGCTGTTGTATCTCTGCCAGTTTGGAACTCTTTAAGGCTTCAGATATGTTTTCCTGCTCTTCTTCTAGATGGGCCAGCTTCTTCCTGACTTCTTCGTATTTATCTTTTATTGGCCCTTCTACCTGCTTTAGAAAGCTCTCGTAACTGACTTCGGCAGCTTTATACTCTGGGAGTAAGCTCTGCATGTAGTCTAAGCGCACATAACCTACTGTAGCAGCGCCTTTGCTGGCCTGTAGGCTGGTTGCTATGGATATAAATGCTAAGATTGCTAATATTTTGTTTTTCATGGTTCTGTTTTTATTTCGGTTGATTTATCATATAGTGCATCAAACAGAGCGTAGCCTGCTTTGCTGGTTGAAATATACGAGCTTTAGATCAGAGTACCTAGGCTCATTGTATGCCACCTCCAAATAAGAAGTGAACTTCTATCTTATCTCTCTCTGCTTCTTTATCGAGACCAAAGCCCACGTCAATCCCTACTGGGCCAAGGGGTGTATGTAGCCTAATGCCTACACCTACCGATCTTTTTAAGGCCCAAGGAAGCGAATCGTTCAATGTTAGCCCGGCATTCCCTGCCTCAGCAAAGATCAGGCCATAAGCTCCGATAGACTTGCCCAAGGGATGACGTAGCTCTAGTACGAATTTATCAAAGAGCGTTCCTCCTTTGCGATCAGTGGAGTCGGCTTGGGGAAGAATATATTTTTCTGGGTATCCTCTCAGGGGAATCGATTCTCTTCTCAAGCGTGGAGGGTGCATCGCAGTGGTACCACCCATGACGAAACGCCCGAAGGAGGTTGATGCTGTCTGAGTGTATCCACCCACTATTCCTGCCTGGCACTGTATGTTGAGTACCCAATCGCCAAAGAGTTTTTTAAAGTAAGCGCCTTTTCCGATCCATTGGTGATACTCTGCCCACTTAAGATGGACTGGTATGTTAACATCATCTGTCGTATCCTGGCTAGGGCCTTGCCTGTAAACCTGGGAGTAAGGTGGGGTTAGTTTTGTGTATAACCCCAGCTTGCTCCCTTGGGTAGGGTATATAGAGTTGTCCATGCTATTACGCTCTAAGGATACTTGAAGGCCTGTTTCGTTGATAACGCCGTTATACGCTGTTGTGCCATCTAGAAAGTCAGGGTCTTGATAATCTTTATAAAAATCTTGAAGAAAGCTTAGCCTACCTCTTACGTTCATGTAGTCAAGCCATCCTAGCATCTTGCTAAAGGTAAACTCTCCTTCCCAGCTGTGGTTTTTATAGTCATACTGGATGGCTCTGCCAAGGGCTATACCTAAGCCTAGCCCGGGGTCTTCGAATCGGAGACTAGACTTCCCATAGTTTTTACGGAAATCCTTCTGGTCCCAAAGCTTTTTGAGGTTTATAGCACCTGTAAGGTCTAAGCTTATCGTTTGAGCTGCTCCTAGGGGGAACTTACCTCGAAGTGCATTGAAGAGCGAGAAGTTGTTAGTACTAAACTTGAGGTCGATTGAAGCTTCCTGGTCGTTAACTGCGCCACTAAAGTTAAGCTCAGACTTGGGGAGTTCTTTTACGACGTATGCTAAGTCTACAGTGGCATTTTCAGGGTTAGGTAGGGATATAACTTTGAGCTCGTTCGGATCAAAAATATTGAGTATGGCTAGTTCACGCTGAGAGCGAGACAACTCAGCCCTGCTAAATTTATCTCCTGGCAGGGTCCTTAATGCACGTCTGATGACCTCGTCGTGCGTATAGGTATTCCCTTGGATCTTGACTCTGTTGATGTAGGCTTGTGGCCCTTCTTGGATGCGTATTACTAAGTCTACTGCGTTACCCGCTATCCTTGTGATAGGCTCAGCTTTGAGAAATAAATGTCCATTATCCATGTATAGTGAGAAAATATCGCTCCCTGCAGGATCTCCAAATAGCTTGCTCTGAATCAGTGCTGGGTTATAGACGTCGCTTGGATGTATATCCAGTCTTTGGTTGAGGATATCTTCAGTGTAGATGTCATTCCCTACCCAAGTAATGTTTCGGATGAAATATCGTTGGCCCTCTTCTAGGCGTAGTTTTACGTCTATGAGCCCTTCTTTGCTTTTACAGATAGTCTCTGCTACAATGGTAGCATCTTGGTAGCCCTTGGTCTGGTAGTAGTGAATGAGGCGCTTTTTGTCTTCGGTATATTCACTTTGTACAAATGTAGAAGGGGAGAAAATGACGTGGTGTTTCCAGTATGCTATGGTTTCCTCAAGGGTGGGCAGCTGCTTGAAGAGACCTTCTTTACGCCAAGCTTGCAAGCCAAGTGACCTCCAGGTTTGTACAGTGAGTAGCTTGGATAGTAGGTCTCTGACCAGGGTAAACCGAGGGCGCTCTTGTATATGTTGCATTTGTGCCTTCAGTATCTTGTGGTCAATGTTGTGGTTACCTTCAAATAGAATTCTGTTGATGATGGTCTTTTGTTTTTTGTCAATGTGGATGGCTACTTGCTTGTAGCCAGGCCGGTTAGGAGCTGGTGAGCTGACTATGTGTACTTCGGCATCAAGATAGCCCTGGCTTGCCAGGTGTTTTTGGAGGACTTTTTGGGTATCGTTGATTAAACAGTCTGTAACCATCTCTCCGTTAACTAGGCTTATTTTTTCTCGAAGCTCTTTTTGTTCTTGTTCGTTGACGCCTGCAAGGGTGTAGGTGGATAGCCGTGGGTTTTCCGTAATGTCAATGGTCAGTATAATACGGTTGGCCACGACCCTAGAGGCGTAAATGGATACATCTTGGATCAGCTTTTGCTCCCATAGCTTTCTGATGGCATCGGTAATAGCAACGCCAGGTATATACACTGTGTCACCTGCCTTGATCGTTATCATGGATAGCAGCACTTCAGGCGCTAAGGTCTTGGCACCAGTGATCCGGACATCTTCTATGAGGTAGCTAGTAGGTGCTAGGTAGTTTAGTGTCAAGGCAGTGTCTGGCTCTACCGGCTGCGCTAGTGCACTATAGGCAAGAAAAATGGCTACTATACCCTTACTAACAAGTGTGCAAAAGAGTTTTTTTCTCATGTTGTCGATAACGTTATTCATTAACGAGGCAAGCCTTAGTTTCCTTCTGGAGTAAGCTATGATGGGTTGGTGTACATTTTCCTTACGGAAGTCGATCTAGCAAGCTGGGCCAATAGATGACTCTGTATAGGAGAAGATGCTGCCCAAAGCGTTGTTCGTACGCAGCTCTCAGCACCAGCCATGACAGGTAGTCTGGACTTAGTATGGCTGAGACGCTCCGCTGGTTTTGGAGCAATATACTATTAATATCAGCACTACAAAATTTATTCCCTACTGGCTTGCGTGGTTTCGTCGTCTAAATCTCGGAGGAGGCAATAACAGCGGCCTCCTTGCTTAAAAACGGGGCTCCTATGTCTATGGATACCACAGCTGGCAGACACTAGGAAGACAACCAAGCCGCTCAGCGCTAGTAGCTCGTAGAGCATAGCACTACGCCCTAGGGTGAGCCTGGGCAAAAACTTGCTGTAGTTTTTCTAACGAATTGTGTGTATAGAGCTGTGTAGCGGCCAAGCTTTCATGACCTAATAGCTCCTGAATAGCCTTCAAGTCAGCCCCCTTGTCCAGCAGATGCGTAGCAAAAGTGTGGCGTAGTACGTGTGGGCTATGCCGCTCAGCTTTGGTATAGGCACTTAGGTATTTCCTGACGATTTTGTATACAAGCATAGGGTAGCCTGGTGTACCTTTTGCTGTGACTAAAAGTAGTCCTTGGGGGCTGGTAGTGATTTTGTCTCTATGCATTCGATATCGTTCAATAATCTGTACCAGGTGCTGTGGAAAGGGTATGGTCCGCTCTTTATTGCGTTTGCCCAAGACTTTGATAGTGCCCCCGTATAGATAGATGTCTCGGTCCTGTAGATGCAGCAATTCAGCTAAGCGCATACCTGTACCGTAAAGCAATTCTAGCACGAGCTTATCACGCCAGCCCTCAAAAGTGTCAGCAAACTCATGATGGTCCAGAAGTCGTAGCAGCTCTGAAGCTCGTAGAAAAACTGGCAAGCTTCGTTTTGTCTTGAGCGTCTTCAGCTTTATCGTTGGTTCTGTACGGATGTATGCCTGGCTGTGTAGAAATCTATAAAAGGCTCTGAGCGAGGCTACCTTGCGATTGATGGATCGGCTGCTTAGTCCTTCGTCAGCCAAGCAGACCATCCAAGACCGCAATACCTGAGGACTAGCTTGCGCAAACTGCACCGTAGGAAGATGGCGCTGGAGGTACGCGGAAAATTGTTGCAAATCTGTATAGTAGGCTTGGCTAGTATGCTTACTCAGACGTCTTTCGTAGACAAGATGGTCAATAAATGCAGCGATCATAAGCATGCTTCAAAAGCAAAGGAGCGCTCCAGCACTCCGTTATTGATAGGCTCTGGTGCGCAGCTGTTGCTTGTAGATGGCTTTAAGCTTTTCATCCCTACGCTTTTGAGTAGGTTTTGTATAGTATCTTCTTTCTTTGAGCTCTTTGAGTACTCTAACTTTATCTAATTTTTTTCTAAATCGCTTTAAAGCCCTTTCGATAGGCTCGTTTTCTTTAAGGCGTACTTCAATCATAGTCTTTTTTCTTGCACAAGTCGCAAAGATAGCTCTAAAATCATAGCTGAGCAATCTTATGCCAATTTTTAGCCGACTTCCCCCAGGCTGCGCTAGTTTTAGGGATAGATTATCAGCCAGACAATTCAGAGTTAATATAGCTAGGAGACCTTGTAGATTATGCGTACTTAGCTTAGCAAGCCGGTACGGAGCCAAGGATCGCCTTGCCCGCTCGGTTGCTTCTGGAGCTTTTGCCTACTAGTTTGAATTTTCTAATGTGTCGGTAGCTGAACAAACTTCTGGCCTAGATGCAGGATGCATTTTTATCTCTATTATCACCACCTTACTCCCTAACACTTGCCCCTAATTGCCCTTCAAATAAACTCCTCAAGCGCTCCATCACTTGGCGGATACGCCTATCATCTAGCGTTTTGTTTGGATCTTGTAATACAAAGGATAGGGCATAAGCTTTTTTATCCGGAGGCAACGCGGCTCCCTGGTATACATCAAATACTAGCATGTCTTGAATCAGTGGCTCATTTTGGTTGCCTACCAGCTTTTTTATCTCTTCAAAAGTTATTCGCTGATCTAGTACCAATGAAAGATCTCTTTTCGCAGCCGGGAACTTACTAATAGCCTGATACTGGAGCTGTGGCCTAGGCTGGGTCAAAAGCTCGTCCCAGTGTATTGCTGCGAAAAACACAGGCTGGTGAATGCTCATAGCTTGTAGTAATTGCTGACTGACCTTGCCTGCCGTAGCTAGTGGTACTTGCTGTAAGGCTAGTCGTATTCCTGCCTGATAAAAAGCATTGGTAATAGGCTCATGCGTAAAATCTGTCGCACCTAGCCTGTACAATATCTTATAGGTGATAGCATGTAGGTCTTGGGAAGTCACTGCAATTGGCTTACTAAGCCAGCTGGGGGCTGTCATATTGCCTGTAATCCAGATGCCCAGTCTATGCTGTTCTATATAGCAATCGCCGTCTTGATGATAAGTCTTTCCAAACTCAAACAGCTTTAGATCGCGCTGCTTCCTGTGGATATTATGTGCAATAACTTCTAGCCCAGAGAATAGCAGTGTGGTGCGTAGCATATCCAGTCGCTCACTCAGTGGATTCAAAATAGAGATATTGTGCGCTACCTCTGGGGCATCTGTCAGCTGCCCATATGCTGACGAGGTGAGTGAGTTCGTATATATTTCGTGATAGCCACTAGCTGCCAAGAGCGTAGCCACTTCGTGTACCAACTTGTGGGGCATGAACTGTGGCGGTGGTGCCAGGAAAGTACTGCCGAGTTGATCACCTACCGCAATGCGTTCATAGCCATAGATTCTGAGTATTTCTTCGATTACATCTACCTCTCGGGCTACATCTACCCTATAGGGAGGTACGAGTGCGACAAAGCTGTCGGCTTGCTCATCACAGACAGCAATGTCTAAGTTGTGCAGTATCTTTCGGATATCGGCTGTAGGAATGGGCTGTCCGATAAGCCTGATGACGTTTTTGTAGTAAACTTGTATCTTACGTGCCTTGATCTCACGCGGGTAGCTATCAATGACTGCTGAAGCAACCTTGCCTGGTCCAGTTGCTTGGAGGAGCCCTACAGCCCTTTGCAGCGCACAGAGGGTCATGGCAGGATCTGTACCACGTTCGTAGCGAAAAGCAGCCTCGGTTTTGATTCCATGCTGCTGCGTTGTTTGGCGGATAGTGTTGGGAGAGAAGTAAGCACTTTCTAAGAATATATTTTGGGTATTTTCGTGGATACGAGCACGCTTACCTCCTAAGACGCCAGCCAACGCTATGTCTCCAGCCTGATCACTGATCATTAGTTCTGCTCCGGTTAGTGTTCTTGTTAGGCCATCTAGTGTAACAAATGAGGTGCCTTGCTTGGATAGCTGGACATGGATCTCTTTGCCAACCAACTGGTCATAGTCAAAGGCATGTAGCGGCTGGCCTAGCTCATGCATGACAAAATTGGTTATGTCTACCACATTATTTACAGGGTTAACACCGATGGCTTTGAGTTTATTTTGGAGCCAGCTGGGCGATGGATGAACTTTTACGTTGCCTATAGCAATCCCCGTGTACCTGGGACAGGCAGTAGTATCTGCTATTTTTATCCGTATGGGTAAGTACGGTGCTTCTATTTGCAACGAAAGTACGGTAGGCAGCTGTATAGGACGGTCTAAAATAGCACGTAGCTCTCTAGCAATGCCGAGGTGAGAGGCAGCATCTACACGATTAGGTGTAAGATCAATGGTTAGCACGGTATCAGGCTGTACATCAAAGTACTGGCTAGCAGGCGTACCTGGCGGTAGTGGCGTGTCTAGTACCAAAACTTCTTTATGGCTAGGCCCTAGGCCAAGCTCATCTTCAGCACAAAGCATCCCGTCAGATAGAACTCCCCTGATCCGCTCCTGCTTGATCTGTAATACCTCGCCTGTATAGCGATAAATCGTTGCACCCGCTGGTGCAACAACTACTTTTTGCCCGGCTCGCACATTGGGCGCGCCACAAATGATAGCAAGATGCCTATCGCCCCCTACATCTACATAGGTTTGTTTGAGCTGATCAGCGTGAGGGTGCTTTTCGCAAGTAATTATCTGGCCGATCCGCAGCCCTTGCAGGCTGCCTTTAACGAGCTCAAGCAAGTCTATGCCACTTACCTCTAATCCACTCTGTGTGAGTAGGCGTGCTATCTCTTCAGGGCTCTCTGGGAGATAGATGTATCTCTGCAGCCAATTGTGAGATATTTTCATGATTTGAGAAAAAGCTGAGCAAGGGACATAGCTGCTAGGGAGGAGCTGTTAGGTGAGCGTGCCACTGAGTCAGAAAAAAAGTAAAGCTAGAAGGCTACTACCTCATCCAAGGTGCCATAGCCATATAGTAGCATCATAGCTCGCTCTTGCTATATCAGTACATGCTCATCGACAAAGCTGAAATAACTATCTTCTGCGAAGATGAGGTGATCTACTACAGGTAGCCCCAGCTTTTTACCAACCTCTATGAGGCGCTCTGTTAGTTCGATATCCAGCCTGCTCGGCCTAGGATTGTTAGAAGGATGATTGTGGACTAAAATGATACTAGCAGCATGATACTCCAGCGCAATCTTAAAGATCACCTTAGGGTCCACACCTATTCTAGCTGTACCTCCTCTACTCACTAAATGTTTCTTGATAACAAAGTTAGCGCGTGTAAGCAAAATGATCCAGAACTCTTCAACAAGCTTGTCTACAAACTCTGCCTGCATGAGCTGATAAACGTTCTTCAGACTCATTGATTTTGGGTTTAGGTAGGGCCTCTCTGTCTCTTCTGCGTCTGCTGAGCTCCATAGCACTGACGATAGTAATAGCCTTGGCTTCTCCTATACCTTTGAATTTTTGTAGCTCTTTGACAGAGCGCTTGGACAGTTCTCCCAGATCTTGGTTATGATGCTTTAAAAGGAGCTGAGCTAGGCTGACAACACTCAAATTTTTTGTTCCTGAGCCTAGCAAAATAGCGACAAGCTCTGTGTCAGTCAAAGTGCTAACCCCGTTCTGCATGAGCTTTTCCCTGGGCCGATCTTGCCTTGCCCAATCTCGTATCTTTAGTGGGGGAGCCGGCCATGTACTAGATAGTGCCTTGTGCCTCATGGTAGTATGGAGATTGCGAAACAAACATATAAACAGACACGAATCTAAAAAGGTTGCAGATATCTTACAAGACCTGGCAACTTTTATTAGTGGGCACTCATCTGTAGCTTGTTGCAGTATTTAGCTAGGGTAGCCTTGTTGCGAGCAGCCTTGTTCTTATGAATCACATACTTTCTGGCCAGCTTATCGAGCATAGTAGAGACAGATTGCAGGAGCAGTGCTGCTGCTTGTCTGTCTTTGGTCTGCTGCAGCCGCTTCATAGCAGTTCTACAAGTCTTTAACTGGTACCGATTGCGCAAACGCTTGGTTGCCGTTACTCTTATTCGTTTTTGTGCTGACAGGTGGTTGGCCATCTATATTTACTAGTGTTTGTTCCTTTTTTAAAGTACTGTAAAAGTAAGTCCTCTTTTGTGTAAAAATTCGGACTTACTGCATTTCTTGCATTGCTGGGAATCTCCAGCGCTAAAAGTCCAGTCATGTTGCCTTTGGGCCTGTGTAAAAAGTCCTAAAAAGTCAAGGGAGTCTCTTTTGATACTGGCTATAAAGGCTTCAGTATTCGATTTCTAATAGGGAAGATGGCTTTTTGCATAGCCCCAAGGAGCATCGATGCTTTTAAACTACTTCCCTGAATTCACAGAACTCATAAGCTCACCCTCTAATACTCGTCTTGTCTAAATGCTGCTCCACAGCTGACTAATAACAGCGCTCCAGGCATGTACCCCCAGGTGCTGTTCGGGACTAAGCCCATTATACAAAAATCGGAGCCAATCAAAAAACTGGCCCTTCAAATTCTTTCTAGCGCTCTTTTAGCAGCCCAAGCTTTAGCCCCCTCTGCGCCCTCTCCCCTAATAGAGCCCAGCTAGCTCAGCACGATGGTCTGCCATGTCTTGTGCGTAAGTTATTATGTAGTTAGCTAAGAGGTCTATGGATAGCTAGATTTAGATGAATGCTTTTCTACGACTACTGGTAGCTCGTGAAATTACTATCCAGAGTCAGTAAATTAGTATTGTCGCTAAACGGGGTATTGCCCAGGGGCGTACTCCACCAGCTGTTACTACGTTTAGTAAGAACACTAGCTATTATCTGAGGATATGCGTATATGTAATATAGCCTTATTCTGCTTCATCCTACACACTCCTGAAGTATTCGGCTGGGGCTTTGCAGCACACAAGCAGATTAATCGACATGCTGTCTTTACACTACCTCCGGCTATGTTTACCTTTTATAAGCACTATTTAGCCTATATCACTGAAAATGCCGTTAATCCGGATAAAAGACGCTATGTGGTAGAAGGAGAAGCTCCCAAACATTACATAGACATCGATTATTATGGGGATGGAGCATGCTGGGAGATACCTAGGTATTGGCACCAAGCTGTAGAGCAGTATCCTGAAGATACCCTGTTAGAACATGGTATACTCCCCTGGCATATCTTACGTATGAAGCATGCCCTTACAGAGGCATTTCGTCAAAAAGATGGACTTCAGATTCTAAAACTTTCCGCTGATATAGGCCATTACCTAGCTGATGCCAATGTGCCACTTCATACATCCCAAAACTACGACGGACAGCTAACAAACCAGCACGGTATCCACGGATTATGGGAAACACGTTTACCTGAACTTTTTGGAAAAGATTATGATTTTTTCATAGGCCAAGCAGTCTATGTACATAATCCCCAACAAAGGATTTGGGAAGCTATTATACAAGCACACAGTGCTGTCGATAGTGTGTTGTGCTTAGAAAAAGAGCTAACCAGCCATTTCTCGCCAGTAAAGAAATATAGCTTCGAACAAAAAGGCAGTACGCTTAGAAAAGTTTATGCGGAAGCCTATGCCCAGGCTTATCACCTACTACTAGAGGGACAAGTGGAGCGTCAGATGCGTGCTTCTATCAAAATGATAGGTGACTTCTGGTTTACTTGCTGGGCTGATGCTGGAAAGCCTCAGCTAGATGAACTATTGAATTCTCCGCTACAGGAGCAACAACTTCAAGAAACGCTGCCTGAGCAAACACAGCTCAAAGTGCGTACTTGTGGGGATTAGCTATGGTAGCAATGGCTATCCTCTAGTAAGCCGCTAGACAATTGCGCTCCATAAATTGTAGATCCCTAAAAATTACTTTCAATCCAAGTCCATCAAGAATATTTACTAGTATCGACAAATTAATCAATAGCTAATCCTGTCCTTCCCCGTTCAGGAAGGCAACCAGAGAGTATGACATCTGTGCTGTAAATATTTTTCACTACTTTCAGCGTGACAGGAGGTAAGCCTAGAAGAAGAGTAAATATCTCACTAAAAATTGTCAATCAGTCGACAAGCCAATCGCATAACCATCCGGCCCACTCATAAACAGCAGAGGGTGAGGGATTCGAACCCCCGGTACTCTTGCAAGTACTGCGGTTTTCAAGACCGCCGCGTTCGGCCGCTCCGCCAACCCTCTATATATTATCATCCTTAGCATGCTAGCTACCCAAACTGAACGACTCGAATCGCCTACCCCAAACAAGGCTAGCTTCTAGCTGCTGGCGTAAATTATAACTTAAATACTACTTTATGCTAATCACTTAAATGGGCCATGCTAGACAGGGCTTAGGAAAGTCAAAATTTTCAATTATTAGCTTGTTCAGTAAAAACTTTAAGTTTGCATCTTCGAAAGTAAAATAAAAAACGTGAATCATGTATTGGACATTTGAGTTAGCCTCTTACTTAGACGACGCTCCTTGGCCAGCTACTAAGGAACAATTGATTGACTTTGCTGACCGTATAGGAGCACCCATGGCAGTCATAGAGAACTTACAAGAATTAGAGGAGGATGATCATACTTATGATAGTATAGAAGAAATATGGCCTGAATATCCGACTAAAGAAGACTTTCTGTTTAATGAGGATGAATATTAGGCAATCTTAGCGCTACATACGCTGGAGCAGTATTTTCTAGACCTACTCACACGGTCTTACAAAACACCTAATAGGAGAGAATCCATTACTACTTTAGTAAAAGGGTTTGAATTTCTAGCAATCGATACCCAGTTATCAAGGCCAATGTAGGGGAGTGGCTGAAGGCTATCTAAATACAGCAGCCACTATCCCGTTGGCCCATTATCCCATTATTGGCAATTTACGCCTCTATCATGCTAAAAGCAGGGAACGCTACTGTATTCAGCCCACAGCTATTATGATGACTTGACCGATACATCATGAACCGAACAACGAGATATGCTCTGCCCTTTCAATCCACTGGACCTAAGGCGTTTCATTGATAAAGCCGATGAAGTACAGGCCCGCGTATCTCTTGGAGAGCTTCAGTCAGCGCTAGGCTAGATGCAACAACCAGCCAACAAGCGTTCTAGTCAGGTTGTTGCAAGACCTCCGCACAAAGCTCTTGGAGTTCCTTGGCTGCTTGTAAGAGCCCCAATTGCTTGGCATAAGGCACAAAAAATTGCAAAGTTTCTGTAGCTATTGCTTTTTGCTTAGCAACAGACCGATGTCCCTGTATAGTACGCATATTATGTACACGGTCTGCTATTTTGATATACAAAGAGCGCTGGTCTGCTGCTTCAAGTAGCTGCTGGATATTCTCCTGAGGAGTCAGTTTTACCTTATGCAAGGTTTGTAGATTGCTATCCAGGTTGGTTACCCCATCTACAATACGCTGTACACTAGCATTAAACAAGAAGCCTAGCTGGGACAAGGGCAGCTCTGTATCCTCTACCGTATCATGTAGTAGTGCCCCCACGATAGTATCCTGGTCTTTTGTGTAGTCCAATACGATCTGGGCTACCGCCAGGGGATGTAAATAGAAAGGCTCTCCTGATTTACGTTTTGCAGGCCCATGATAGTACTTGATTAGCTTGAGAGCCTTTTCGATGACGGTGAGGTCAGCCTTGGTTTTACTTTCAATTGTTGCCAAGAACTTTGCCTCTTGCTCGGCAGCCCCTGGATAGTTTTCATCAGCAACAGCATGCGGGGAGCCATCTATCTCCATTTCAGGAATGTCTACATCCTTTGGCCGGACTTCTCTAAGCTGGAGAGGGATCACATAGATTTGTACCTTAGCGTCTTTAAGCCTCTCTAAAGATGCATAGCCATAGTGGGCAGCTACAATACGCTGATTCATCGTGTAGGGCAGATCTTGCTTGGAATGAGGGATATACACGTTCAGCTGGCCCACACTACTCCAGTACAAATCTTGGCTCGAGGGTAGCTCCTGGGAAGTAGCTGGTATGATCGTAAACCGCATCGCCTTCACCTTTTTGATATGCGCTTTGACCGAATTAATGGGGTAGCCTAGCACCGTAGTTTCTACAGTTAGTAAAAAATGCTGTGGCTCCTCATACTGGCTCTGCGCATAGAGCAAGGCATTTACCAGTAGCTTCTTTACCTGAGCTACATCACACTGTATAGGTTGAGCCTCAGCATAGTTGTGAAGTATGACAGCGGGTATGATAGGGGCTTGCTGAAGGGGCAAAATGGCTAGCACCTCATGGAGGAGCTTATCTGTATCTATCGTACCTACAGCTAGGCGCAGATAACTGGTAGTCCTATGGGTCAGTGCTTGCAGATAATGTGCAGCAGGTGATAAGCGTCCTTGTATCTTATCAAGCGTTTGTGCAATAGGTGCATCCAAGGAAACATCCGACGCTTTTACTTGTGCTGCCAATTGCTCAGTGAGCTTGGCCAGGTTAGCAAACTCTTCTACACCCTCTGTATTCAGCGCCTTGACAAAGCGTTCTTCATGATGCAGTGCCTTGACTAATTCAGTACTCATTGCCTCGTAGTCAGTAAGCAGGTGCTCATGCTTATACGCTAGATGCTTCTGGGCTCGTTTGTGGCTAAAAAGCGTAAGTAAAAAACTACTGAATAATAACAGCCCATAAACAACTCAGAACTGCAAGCTACCCAAACTACCTGGCAGGGTATGCTCTCCTGTATATATCCTAAAGACTTGTACGGCTGTTATAATACCTACCGCAGCTAAGCCTAGGGCTAAAGGCCAGGAGAGCAAAAGCGTAGCCATGACTAGGTTAAGCAGAAAAATCATGACCTGAAACTCGTGAAAGCCACTCATGATCACCAGCCAAAAACCTGCTACGAAAAGGATATAAAAAATACTTAATGGCCACACCCAGCTAGTGAAGTGCTTACCCTTCAGCGTAGGCGGCCATACAGGATAGGTTAGCAACCCTGGCGTGATAATTAGCACAGAATGGTATATGATACTGTAGAGGGCTCCATAACTGGCTCTTATACCTTCATCGACCGTATATAACGAAGCATACGTAGCAGCAATGATGTAGATCCCAAACAGTGAAAAGGTATACTCTTTTTTGGGCAGGTTGTTTTGTAGATAGCGGGGCAAGCTAAAGCCTCGCACCTGGTCCTTAAAACGCTGCCAAGCAAGCGCTCGTTTTTGCCGAGCCGCTAGTAGTGGCACTTGATCTTTGATACCTACCCATCCCCCTTTTTCTCCGAGCAGATAGTGGCTACCCAGCAAGCCTACAAGATTGGCGAGCATGCCTGGCGTAATAGCATCCATACTGAAGGCAAGCATACGCCAGATAACGACTGTACAAAAGCCAAATGCCATACCGATGAGTACAGCTCTGGTACTACTACGAAAGCCAAAGATAGCTAGGAGGAACGGTACCGTGTAAATAGGCATGACAAAGCTTCCAGAGACCAGCAAAAGCTGCAGCAGATTATCAATCCTCAAGGCTAACAGCAGGGCAAAAAAACCGATACTTACAGCAAGCGATCTAGCAGCAACTATGCGATACCGCTCAGTTACACCTCTAATCCCCAGAAGGTCATGTACTAATAATACAGCAGAAGAGTTTAAGAAAGAATCAGCTGTAGACATGGACATGGCGATAATACCTATACCAATAAGACCTTTCAGCCCTGGATAGGTGTAATGATGGATCAGGTAATTGACCAGCTCTTTAGGGTTTAAGGTCGCGTCCTGGGTTAATAACAAGACACCTACCCAACTCACCAATATAGCTATCAGTAAGCAAACTACTGCTGCTAGGGAGAAAGCATGCTTTACCTGCAAGGTATCGCGAGACATGGCTATACGTTGGAAGATGGGCGACTCCATCGCAGGTATGACGCTATATAGCAATACTCCTAAGGCAGTGATAAAAGACGGATTCCAACCGAACATAGCTCTAAAATCGAACATAGGATTCGTAGCTAAGGTATGAATAACCTGTTCGGGCTGATTGAGACTGTTATAAACTACCAGAGCCAGGATAGGAATAAAGGTGCCAAAGGTAAAAAACTGCAAGACATCTGTAAAAGTTACAGCTCTAATACCGCCAAAAGCTGAGTAGGTAACCACGATAAGCGCAGCAATGAAAATCATCGGATCAACTTGGCCACCGAAAATCGGGGTTAGAATCCTAGAAAAGACCGAATCACCTTGGATACCGAAAATCAGGGTTAGAATCCTAGAAAAGACCTGAAACTGAATAGCCAAAGCCCCAGCCGCTTTGAGAATACCACTGAGAGCCGTGATTCTTCTCACAGTATCTCCATATAAGTCTCCCATAGCTTCTGCTACCGTAAGTTTACCTAGAAATTCGCCCATGCGAACAGCCAAGATCCGGCTAGTGATGATTAAATTTATCGATCCCCCTACTATCGTAGCGAGGATATAATAGATGCCGTGGACGTAGATATTTTCAAGAGCATAAAATAGGAACCCCCCCTCCTACCCACGTAGCCACAACCGTAGCCGTCAGGGTAGCAATAGAGAAATTGCGGCTACCTATAGCATAGTCGCGTAGCGTCCTGACTTCCCAGCCATAGGAAAGACCTACCCCCAGATTAGTAAGTAAGAATATACTGAATAGAACGATGTCTATATTTTGCTTAAGCTGATCAAATAAAAACATACTGTAGCTATTTTAATGTGTATTTTGATAAATATTCGGTATAAGTACTACGAAAGCTAGAGACTAACACTACATCCTTTATTACGCTTTCTACTCAGCTAAATAGCAAATTAAATTAATAAGACCAAATCCTGTATCTGGACTGCACCAAGCATATTTTAAAGCCCGTAACCACGCCTATTATATCCTTTTACGCAGCCTACTTAGGCTTACTGACCGACGCTCCCAAAAACCAGATCACCCTGTTCAGGAAAATTAACCAGCCTAAATACCGCACGAGCTACTGACTTTATGAGCAATCTAAGAAAGATCATACGCTAGTTTAGCTACCTGTACGTTGTATCTTGCGGAGAAAGACATCTCTGTAGACAACCTTATCCTGATGAGGATTATATACGCCCCTAACTCCAATAATTACACGCTATGGCCACAACCATCAGACAGCAACAAGTAGCCAGCCTACTCCAGCAAGCTTTGGGAACAATTTTTCTTCGCAGAGGGTCCATGTTGTTAGGCCCTGCCATGGTTACTGTCACAGAAGTACAGATCAATAGCAACCTGAGCCTAGCAAAGGTGTATTTGAGCTTTATGCTTCATGATAATCCAGCAGCTGTACTCAAAAACATTGAGCAACGCAAGAGAGAACTTAGAAAGCTGCTGGGTGATCAAATAGGCAAAAAACTTCGTAAAGTCCCGTACTTACAGTTCCATATAGATGACTCCGCAGAAAAGGCTAAGCACATTAACCGATTACTGAATACGTTAGATCTACCTCCTGATGTAGCAGCACCCTCAAAGGTGATGCAGTGAGCTAAGTAGGAAATTATTTTTGATGTGGGTGGGGAATAAAAAAGTGCGGCGCCATCAGCAATTGTATCGCACTATGCAGAGAGCTATCAGTCTAGCCAGTACACCGATGATGGCAAACTATTAAGGCCGAAGAAGTAATGGGCCATTAGCGTACTGCTATATGCGCCTCAGCGTCATACCAGCCGCATCATATTATAAAGCAGAGGCTTGTCAGCCAGGAAAGGGGAAATCCTGCATCCAGCCTTGCACCTGCTTCTTGACAGTACTTAGCTGCTGGTCATTGGTGGGATTCATCAGCACCTGATCTATCAACGCCACAACCTCTTCCATGTCAGACGCTTGCATCCCCCGCGTAGTCATGGCAGGAGTTCCCAGGCGCATGCCAGAAGTAATCGAGGCAGGTTGCCTATCAAAAGGCACCATATTCTTATTGACCGTGATCGTTGCCTTACCCAAGGCTTGCTCTGCTTCCGCGCCTGTCAACCCTTTATTTCGTAAATCAATCAATACGAGATGATTGTCCGTACCCCCCGTTACTACCTGGTAGCCTCGTTCCACAAAAGATTTTGCCATCTGCCGGGCGTTTTTCTGTACTTGCAGGATGTACTCACGATACGTGTTACTCATGGCCTCGTCAAAAGCTACCGCCTTGGCGGCTATGCTATGCTCTAGCGGCCCTCCCTGTATACCCGGAAATACACTACCGTTTAGCAGGCTAGCCATGCTCTTCTGCCCCCCTTGCAAAGTCATGACTAGCTTATTAGCAGAATGCCGATCCATAAGTATCATCCCACCTCTAGGGCCCCGCAGCGTCTTGTGCGTAGTCATAGTTACAAAATGGCAATGAGGCACAGGATTATTGAGCAACTTTTGGGCGATCAGCCCTGCAGTATGAGCCACATCAGCTAGTAAAAAAGCCCCCACATGGTCTGCGATAGCACGCAGCCTAGCGTAGTCCCAATCACGGCTATAGGCAGAAGCCCCACAGATGATGAGCCGGGGCTTTGCGCGCTCAGCCTCAGTAGCCACTTCTTCCCAGTCAATCAAACCTGTCTCCTTCTGAACGCCGTAAAAAGAAGCTTGGTACAACTTGCCGGAGAAACTCGCAGCTGCGCCATGAGTTAGGTGACCTCCATGAGCTAGATCAAAGCCTAGAATACGATCTCCAGGCTGGAGCACAGCCAACATAACCGCGGCATTGGCCTGTGACCCAGCATGGGGCTGCACATTGGCCCAGCCGGCATTGAATAGCTTTTTAGCACGATTTATCGCTATACGCTCTATCTCATCTATCACCTCACAGCCGCCATAATATCGTTTGCCAGGCAACCCTTCGGCATACTTATTGGTCAGAATACTGCCCGTAGCCTCCCTAACCTGCTTAGAAGCAAAATTTTCCGAAGCAATCAGTACCAAGCCTTGTTCTTGGCGCCGACGCTCCTTGTCGATCAGCTCAAATATAGTCGTGTCTCGTCTCATAGTAGCCCAGCTCTCCGTTAGCCTAGCAACAAAGATAAAGAGTTTTCTATTGCTCCTACATTGGCTCAGTAGCTTATACAATCAGGCCAGCTGTAAGTATAAGATGCACTAACATCGTTGGCTAGCAGCGCTAGTCTATTTAAATCCTAGGCACAATCTTTGTCTTGACTGAGCCCAGTATGCTGTACCACCGCAGCAACAATGCTTCTACTGGCTGCATATAGCATTGGCAGCATTCAGCAGACTCTTGCTAGACCATAGCACTGCACAACCTTGTGTACCACCTCATCATGCACTTTTAGGAGCACTATCATCCATTTGGATCGCTGATATTTCACCCTTTATCTTAGTACTGCAGGTCCCAGAAGCTACAGCAAAGCACGTAACTACCTGCAGTTTAGCCAACCACAAAACCAGCAAAGTCACAAAAACTAGCTGCATATCCCCTTCCGGATGTTTATCAGCAAGCCAGGGCACATACTCATAAGCTTGTACAAGCAGGGATGAACTTCTCTAGACCAGGAGGCACTTAAAGATCCCTACCCTTAGCCTACCTAGCGCTTTTCTAGCCGCGTTACTGGCCGCTCCTTAATCAGCAAAGGCTGCACCACACAAGAACCATGGGGCAAGCTCTCAAAAGCGATCCAAAAATTCATCCCGCTCCCGGGACCCGCCAGATCAGTAAGCAAGTAAGCTGGATCGCGCAGCGAAATGGTGGGTAGCGATGACCTTTCTCAGTTCCTGCTGCCGGGTTTATCTAGCTAATGATGCTTATCTAACCACGTTCTTGCGCCTCGGCCAGGGGAGGACAGCACCACAACCAGTGCCCATAAAAATTGATTATAAGCTTGTCCCGGGGCTTTATACGTCTACGCTGCCTTCGCAGCGCTTATCTGAACCTTTTAGTTAGTACATTCTCCAGGCAACGCCGACGCCACCACAGAGCGCTTACCCAAGCGATTCCCAGAAAGACCGAGCATCATTTTGCCAGGTCGCCTTCTCTTTGGAGGGAGCATTGGAGCTCTTGGTAAGCTGACTATTGTGGTCCTGGGTCGGGGGACCATCGCATTGCCATTTTTGTCCCTTCCTTTCCGTTTTGCTGAGCTATCGAAACGATCAAATGCACATGGTTACTTATGATTAGGAATTACTAGCCCCACTAGGAGTCCCCAAAAACCTAACGATTGCCTCACTGCTAAGCCACGGAAAAGCTGCCCGACTATCGCTTTTTCTGAAAATGCCTCGAGAAAAAGCCCATTGAGTAGCCCATAATCACGCGCCAAACGCGACAAAAGTTAGTCTGTAACTTGTACCAAGCCTCCAAAACGGCACCCTCTTGAAACAAGCATGCAAGCCAGCACGCACGTGGCTCCCCGCGTGGTATGCTCTGCCATGCTAAGGAACACTGAAGCAATAGAGAGCATAAGGAGCCAGGCGCGGAGAGAGGGGGATTCGAACCCCCGGTACATAATTTATGTACGGCAGTTTAGCAAACTGCTGGTTTCAGCCACTCACCCATCTCTCCGTATTTACAAGTCTTGTAAATATAGCACAAGAGCAGCTGCATAAACATACAACACTCCAACAGTAATGGATTCGCTCGACTAGCTTATTTTTAGTCAATACAATATATTACACCTTTTAGAATATTTTGATGACGCCTCATGCTTATTCCTCATTACTTGGTATATTCCATACGACATTGTTCTTAATAAGTAAAGCTTCCCATGACCAGCCACCTTGTGTTAGGCATACTTTGGAGCATAGAACCTGGCCACTATAGCTACGACAAGCCTTCCTCTCCCCCTAAAGGACTTGATTCCCCAAAAAGCCACGTCAAATGCTGTAGTGCCCAACAATAGGCCTAGGGTGTGGATGCAGTATATCTGAGGAGTGCTACCCACTAAGGTGCGCCACAAAACAAATTCTATGCAACTAACTGACGGAGTCAAGAAAATTATCGCCCTGAGCAGGAAAGTGGCTGCCAAACTACAAAATAGATATATCCAGCCCGCACACATCTTATTGGGGATCTTGCAGTACGAGGAATGCCTCGCCTACACAATACTTCGTATACTAGGCACCCCCATAGCAGCGCTGCGCACAGCACTCGAAGAAGCTAACCGAGAGAGCAATGATCCATCCCCGCTTCCACGCATGATGCTTGAAGACAGTATAACGCTCACAACCGAAGTAGAAGACCTGCTCAAGCTTACCCAAAAATACGCTAAGAAGCTTCGAAGAGAGGCTGTCGGAACAGAGCACATACTCTTAGCTACACTCAAAACCGAACACCTGGCGGCGACCCGTATCCTCAACCGATTCAGTATCACCTACGAATCTGTAGAACACGTGCTCACACACCAGCTAGCCCGGCACTACCGCATCGTACAAGCAGTAGAAAGCGACGATAGCCGGGCCTCAAGCAGCTCAGAGAGTGCAATGGCTAGCCGTAGCGTAGCTATCAAGAGAGTAGAAAAGCCTAAAACACCGATACTGAATAGCTTTAGTAGAGACCTCACCAAGCTAGCAGAAGAAGGCAAGCTCGATCCAATTGTGGGTAGAGCAAAAGAAATAGAACGGGTAGCACAAATCCTGAGTAGGCGCAGAAAAAATAACGCCTTGCTGGTCGGTGAGCCCGGCGTAGGGAAGACAGCCATTGCAGAAGGACTAGCATTACAAATCATACGAGGGAGGGTAGCCAAGACTTTACTGGGCAAACGCGTTGTAACGCTGGACCTGACAGCTCTCGTAGCTGGGACCAAATACCGAGGTCAGTTTGAGGAGCGGCTTAGAGGCGTCATGAACGAACTGGAAAAGTCGACCCAAATTATTCTTTTCATCGATGAACTACACACCCTCATAGGCGCAGGGGGAGCCTCAGGTACGCTCGATGCCTCCAATATCTTAAAGCCAGCCTTGGCTAGAGGCGAGCTGCAGTGTATGGGTGCCACTACATTTAGCGAGTATAGGCAGCACATTGAAAAAGACGGGGCACTAGCCAGAAGATTTCAAGTAGTGACGGTAGCTCCCACTACGGTCGCAGAAACCATCGAGATCCTCCAAAACATTAAGACTATCTATGAAGACCACCACGCAGTTATTTATACGCCAGAAGCTATCGCAGCCTGCGCTCAGCTAGCTGAGCGATACATCAGCAACCGCTTACTCCCAGACAAAGCCATCGATGTCCTGGACGAAAGCGGCGCTAGGGTACATATGCTCAATCTGCGTATCCCCCCTAGCATTACGCAGCTAGAAGAAGCCATCGAGTCGGTAAGACTCGAGAAAAACAGCGTAGTCAGGAACCAAAAATATGAAGAGGCAGCTCAGCTGCGCGATCAAGAACGGAAATTACACGAGAAACTTGTACTAGAGCGAGGTCGGTGGGAAGAAGAAATTAGGGCCCACAAATATCCGCTCTCTAGCGACCATGTAGCCGAAGTCATTACCACCATGACAGGTATCCCTGCACACCGCATAGCCCATAAGCACGAGGCAAAGCTACTCACCATCAAGCAAGAACTCCAGGCCAAAGTCATAGGCCAAGACGAAGCCATCGATAAGCTCGTCAAGGCCATACAGCGAACCTACGTGGGGCTTCAAGACCCGAATAGACCCCTGGGTACTTTCATATTTTTAGGTCCTACGGGGGTAGGCAAGACAGCCCTAGCCAAAGCCTTGGCCGAACTACTCTTTGACAGAGAAAACGCCCTCATCAGGCTAGATATGAGCGAATACATGGAGAAGTTTACAGCCTCCCGACTCATAGGTGCACCGCCAGGGTATATAGGCTACGAAGAAGGTGGGCAGCTCACAGAAAAAATACGAAACAATCCCTACAGCGTCGTCCTACTAGATGAGATAGAGAAAGCTCATCCAGATGTGTATAACTTATTGCTACAAATCATGGATGATGGAATACTGACCGATGGGCTGGGCAGAAAAATAGATTGTAGGCATGCGATCATCATCATGACTTCTAATGTAGGCGCTAGAGACTTACAAAGTACTGAAATAGGCTTTATGACCAGCACTCAAAAGAACGACCTAGACGATATACAAAAAGCCAAAGTTCATAAAGCGCTCAAGCAAACCTTTAGGCCCGAGTTCATTAACCGGCTAGATGGAGTAATCGTCTTTAACATACTTACGCAAGCGCATATTCGTCAGATCATTGATGCACAGCTAGCACAGCTAGCAAACAGAGCTGTCCAGGTAGGCTACAAACTAGAAGCGACTAGGCAGGCCAAAGACTTTCTTAGCAAGAAAGGTTATGACCCCCAGTATGGTATTCGACCACTCAAGCGGGCTATTCAGCAGTACATAGAAGACGCCATTACAGCCCAGATACTTTCAGGCGCCATCCAGCCAGGAGACACGGTACGCATCGGCCATAGAAAAGGCAATGCAGTATTGAATCTACAAGTCAGGCAAGCCAAAGCAAAGATCTAGCTTATAAGCCAGCAGTGATAGCAACACCTGTATCGCATTATTTCAGCTATTTAAGTCCCCGGCAGCAAACACAGTTGCAGCAACTAGCCCCCCTATACCAAGCGTGGAATACCCGCCTCAACCTGATCTCACGCAAGGATATAGCCAACCTAGATATACGGCACGTGCTCTACTCCCTAAGCATAGCCAAAATCGTTACCTTCAAGCCTAGCGCCAGAATTCTGGACGTAGGCACAGGAGGTGGCTTCCCGGGCATTCCCCTTGCTATCCTGTTCCCGCAAGTTCACTTTCATCTCATAGATTCAGTAAACAAAAAGATCAAGGCTGTACAAGGCATTGCACAGACACTAAGCTTGCAGAATGTCACCACGCAGCCTGTCCGCGCAGAAGTATTAGGAGGCACTTATGACTTTGTCCTAGGAAGGGCTGTGACCAACCTGCCAACCTTCTACACCTGGGTAAAGGATAAAATTTCTCCCCACCCTCAGCACGAAATACCCAATGGTATCTTATATCTCAAAGGGAAGGAGCCCATTGCCCTTCCCCTAAACTACCGTACCTATGCCATCGGGCAATTTTTTAGAGAACCCTTTTTCCAGACTAAGCAGCTAGTGCACATCTATCCCTAGGCCCTATCCTGGGGTTCGCGAGTCCTAAAACACAATTTTGGAGAGCCCTTATGAAAACAGATAGAAGCAGCCAAACATTCCTTACAGAGCATACCCTAGGCGCCTTTAAGCAATATGCTGTCACCCAACCACGAGGGTACTACGCGCTACTATCGCTATCTTGGATACGTGAGTCAGTGATTACACATGCTATGGGAGTATCCATATATTGACCAGCTAAGCTCACATGTTGAGAAGTTATCGAATTTTATTTTATCTTATTCAGATCTATCACACTCCCAACGGTGATTGTAGCTCAGGGGTTAGAGCGCTGGTTTGTGGCACCAGAGGTCGCGGGTTCGAATCCCGTCTTTCACCCAAGCATACGCTTACCGGCCTACATGTCGCTGACTTCCAGGCTATCTGCCTATGAGTGACACAGAAGCAGTTTGGCAAGCTTTCAAGCCAGGTGCACACTCATGATAGTCAGCAAGAAAACACGGTCGGCAACAAAACAATGGTCATTGATGAAACAACTACTTACCTTAACTATTCGGGCTTATCAAGTTTTAATATCCCCCTTGCTGCTCCCTTCTTGTCGGTTCCGGCCCACATGTTCAGCTTATATCCACGAAGCCATCGTCAAACATGGCGCTATTAGCGGGACATGGCTAGGCATGAAGCGGCTAGCGCGCTGCCATCCATGGGGCAAAAGCGGCTACGACCCTGTTCCCTAGCTCTTCATTTTAAGTATCATAGCCTAGCTATACTATCTAGATCCTCCCTATACAGTGTTCGTACTAGTAACTACCATGCATCCTAAGAAGCACTAGGATACCCAGAACAGCTCCAGCAACCTAGCTAGGCGTTCAGCCAGCGTTGCTAGCCTTGCTCAATACCGTCTACAGGTGATCTCTTGCATATGTCAGCAGAAGAGGCTTATAAAAACTGAGCGTTGCAGTGTACTGACTTGGCGTAAGCATAGCTCAGCAAAAAACGATCAAGATCCGAACAGCCCCGAGTACAGAAATTATTATTCAACCATAGCTCATAGTTAGTGGAAATGAGAAAAAATTTGCTAGTTTTGATGAACTTTAATACCTAGTTATACTTAACGGTAGTGGTGCAACAACCTAACTAATGATAACATGCGAATAAACTATAAACTACCCCTCTTCTGGCTGGTTCAGCGAGTGAGCATAATATTTTTATCCACCTTAGCTCAAGGGTATGCCGAGCAAGTGCAGCACAATGCAGATCCTGGGCTTCGCTTAGAAGTTGGATCACAAAATTTACAAGGTCCCAATAGAACTATTCAGGTTACCATAACCAATACCTCAACGGCAGTAGCAAACCTTGCTAAGTGTAGTCTAGTAATCTTGGAAAAGCATGGGAAGCCTGGCAGGGTCTATTACAGCAACACAGCAAGCACAATAGATGAGATGACCTTGCCGGGATCTACTTATCTGGCGGAGTTGGTAGATACAGAAGCGCTAAACATAAAAGAAACA
>JBCCGO010000006.1:0-33905 GCA_039029235.1 Bacteroidota bacterium
AGCTTGTTGCTTTCATGCGGTGCTTGCCGTTTTCTCTTTCCCTCAACTTCACCAGGCGGCAGCAAGATTGGCAAGACGGTGTGGGAGCGTTATTTTGGCGATGTAGGTGCTGAGCCTGCGTTGCCCTCCGATATAGTGGAGATCCTAGATAGCGCTTGTCCCTTCTGGCCAGGGAAGCAGGTAAAGGATAAGCACTTGCTAGTGCTGATCCCGGAGCGAGTGAATGGCAAGGCGTTGACGCTCGATTACCTGGGAGAGCTGATCAGGTCTCCCCAAGGCGGTGGCCATAAGACGCAGTATGTGGGTAACTGGTATGATAAATTCGTTAGCCCGAAAATAGGGGACCAAGGCACAGGCAGCTCGTATTGGGTCTTGATGACGCGGGATGTGCTTCCAGGGAAGTAGGGATAAGCCGTATAAAGAACAACGCCAGCTGGTGGCAGACCATGCGGGTCGTACGGGCCTGGACTATGAGCTGCCCGGAGCTTTAGAGGCAGCGGTGGTGGTGTTGCTGCACCACGTCAGGCGCGGGGAGCGCTTGTATGGAGATAATCCTTGGACGTATACACGTTGTCGGAAAAAATCTACGCATGGCCTTCCTGGAACTGTTGGGGGTTTCTCTTCGGCGGGCCTCTCTGTCAGCTACGACAGCTATGCCTACGGCAGCGGCGTTTCGGCTCTCCGGAAGTTTTAGGACATTGGGCCTTGGATCATTGGTCGGCGGCCCAGGGCCCCAGCGGCGGAACTGCGTCCCGCCGCTGGGGCCGCCAAAATATCCTAAAAGTGTACTAAATATGCTTAAAAGTAGCACAACACTGTGCGCCCCCACTACTGGCGCGGAAGTTGCTTCCATGCCTTGCTTGCCGGGCTACATGCCGACCTGGCACGGGTTAAAAACTTAGTTCACCACGGGTAGCTTCTCAGTAAGTTCGCAACTTCGCTTAGCCCTTCTCCTCTTCCCCCTCGGCCTGGGAACCACCTTGTGAGGGGCCCCAGACCTCCCCTACCCGCACTCCGGTTGCTGTAAGGGTCTGATGGCCTGGTGGGAGTACAACAGGCTGTAGCTAGTCGTTTCCTCGGGAGTATGGCGCCAACGCTGCATCGTTCACCCGAATACCCGAAGCATCGATTAGATCAGTTCGCCAAGCAAGTAGATCGGGGCAAGCTACAGGAGGATTTAGGGAAGGTTTTCCAAATGGACCAAGAGGCAGATACACCCGAGGCAGGCTAGAAACGTTGGGAGGAATCTGCGCAATACTGAGGGTGGTAGTACAGAAGTATCTGAACGATGTACAGGGGAATTCGCTC
Source organism: Bacteroidota bacterium (assembly GCA_039029235.1). Classification (GTDB taxonomy): domain Bacteria; phylum Bacteroidota; class Bacteroidia; order Cytophagales; family Amoebophilaceae; genus JBCBRR01. Next base: position 1,309 of record JBCCGO010000006.1, read on the forward strand.
CAGATTGTATTTTACGTAGCTAAATCGGACTGCCTACATCGGGTATTGCCCATCTGGCTTTCGTGCGCCACCCAAGATGCTTTGTGTAGGGCTAGTAACCTACATCGGCTGCGCAACGCCAACGATTGTAAGGTTACCAGACTTCGGCAGCGTCTGTGGCCCTCATGGGCGCTACGGCTCCAAATATTCAATAGCTTGAGGCAAAGTGCCTGCCCTATTGCTAGCCAAACTGGTTAGCTGCGTTGGTTCGGAGTGTCTGAAGTTTTCAGTTTCCATAATTCAGCCTATCTTCGCACTCTGACAGTATTGTCCGATGGTGTAACGGCAACACGTCTGGTTTTGGTCCAGAAGAGTCTAGGTTCGAATCCTAGTCGGACAACCACGAACAGGCAGTATTAAAAGCTACTAGCCTGCTTACAGCACATGATATGGGAGGATGGATCATACTCATCGCCTCCTTGGCAGCCATCAATTGTAGCCTAGTGGGTACCTACCTAGTACTCAGAAAGGTGGCTATGATGGCCGATGCTATTACGCATGCGGTCTTGCCAGGGATAGTCCTGGCTTTCCTTTTTACCGGTTCTAGAAGCTCCTGGGTCATGCTCCTAGGAGCTGGCACTACAGGTATCGTCGCTACCCTGCTCATGGCATTCTTGCATAAGCGGGCGAGGTTACAGGCTGACGCTGCTATCGGGATTACCTTCACGTGGATGTTTGCCTTGGGCATTATTCTAATCTCTTTGTTTAGTAGAAAGGTAGATCTAGATCCTGACTGTGTACTCTATGGCGAGGTAGTTTATGCACCACTCAATATCTGGCAGACTGCTAGCGGGGTGTGTCTAGGGCCTTGGCCTGCATACTTACTGGCTCTGATGCTCTTGATCAATCTTGGCTTTATCTTACTGAGCTATAAAGAGCTGGCTATCACCACCTTTGACCCTGCTTTTGCTACTACGCTGGGTATGCACACTACCTTATGGCACTATCTACTCATGGCAGTTACGTCTTTTACAGCTGTGGCGTCCTTTGAGGTAGTAGGGACTGTCTTGGTAGTAGCGCTTTTTGTGGTGCCCGCGAGCACTGCTTACCTACTGGTACAGCGCTTGAGTGCTATGCTCGTGGTGGCTGCTATATTGGGCATTGGTACGGCAGTTAGTGGTTATTACCTGGCTGTATGGCTAGATGGCTCTATTGCTGGAGCCATGGTTACGGTGGCCGGCATTATATTCTTGACGGTCTTCGTAGTAAAAACGATATTACAGCAAGTCCCCTGGTCTTCGTACTATTTATCCGTATATTACTTAGCATGTCTATCAGCAGACCTATTGACACTTTAGGGAGCTGCAGACAGCGATAAGTGTAAACAGTAATCACGCAACGCAATGGATAATCAGATGAAAATAACTGGCAGAATATTAGCAATAAACGATACAGAGCAGATTTCAGATACCTTTCAGAAACGGACATTCGTTCTGACGTACGCAGAACATCCGCAGTATCCTGAGTACATCACTTTTGCCTTGATACAAGATCGGTGTAGCCTGATAGATGGCTTTCAGGTAGGTCAGAATGTTGAGGTCAGCTTTAACCTGAAGGGAAGGCAATGGCAGAGTCCTGAAGGACAAACAAAATATTTCAATTCCTTACAAGCATGGCGTATAGAACCGATAGCCAAGGAAGGTGCTCAATCTACTGCCCAGGAGAACACCGCACAACAAGCCGAGGAGAGTGCACCTGCCCCGGAGGATGACCTCCCCTTCTAAACTCACCGGATCTCTTGATCCTTGCATAGCCCTCTCCGCTGCTTTGATATGATCTAGCGGCCTAGTAGCTTTGTGCTACAAAATTGCGTATGCAAGCCTCCTTAGCTCAGCTGGCTAGAGCAACTGACTTGTAATCAGTAGGTCGCTGGTTCGATCCCAGCAGGGGGCTCCACTACCCGACCGACTTACCAGGAGGCAGCAAGTAAGGGGAAACTATTTCCTGCAATCCTAGTTATCGATACCAATATTTACGCTATGGACCCAATTTTATACTTTCTACCCCTAGCCGGGCTACTAGTGCTGGGCTATACTGCATGGTGTGCTGGCTGGATCAGTCGCCAAGATGTAGGCGAGGAAAAGATGGTGGATATTGCGTACCACATTGCCCAGGGAGCCACTTCTTTTCTTCAGTCAGCCTACAAGGGCATGCTTATCTTTGTTGCGCTCGCTTGTCTGGCCCTACTGGTACTAACCACTGCGGTGACCACTCCTACACATCCGCTGATTGCTGTCACCTTTCTTTTAGGAGCATTCACTTCTGCCGCCACCGGCTGGCTAGGCATGAAGATCGCTACCCAAGCCAATGTAAGGACAGCCCAAGCAGCGCGTACCAGCCTGGCTCAGGCCTTCAAGATTGCTTTTACAGGAGGCAAAGTCATGGGAATGGGAGTTACTGGACTGGCTACACTGGGGCTAAGCCTATTGCTGCTCGTACTTTGCTACTGGCTGGTGCCTGCTGGTTTAAAGACCGCTGATAGCTATACTTTGGTGGTGATCTTAGAGACGCTCACTGGTTTTTCATTGGGGGCAGAGGGTGTAGCCTTGTTCGCACGTGTAGCAGGGGGTATCTACACCAAAGCAGCTGACGTGGGTGCAGATTTGGTAGGCAAGCTAGAAGCTAGCATCCCTGAGGATGATCCTAGAAATCCTGCTACTATTGCTGATAATGTAGGAGATAATGTGGGAGACATCGCTGGCATGGGTGCTGATTTATTTGGTTCTTACGTAGCCACGATCTTGGCAGCCATGGTACTAGGGAATGAAGTGACAACACCTGACCAGGCCACTGCTTTAGCGCCTGTTTTACTGCCCTTGCTCATTGGCATAGTAGGCACGTTGCTCTCGGTTGTGGCTGCCTGGACAGTGCGGATCCGAGAAAACGGCAATGTGCAGCAGGCTATGAATATCGGCAACTGGCTAGCTACGCTACTGACGGCCCTGGCAGCCTATTATCTTACTAAAAATATGCTGCCAAGTGGCTTGGCGATGCGGGGGCAGCCCTTTACAGCTATCCATGTTTTCGGAGCTATCCTCACAGGGCTGGCAGTAGGCGTCTTGGTCAGCACTATTACAGAGTATTTCACAGCCATGGACAGAAACCCTGTGCGCTTTATTGTTGAGCAGTCCCACACAGGTCATGCTACTAACATCATTGCTGGTCTTTGTGTAGGGATGGCTTCTACAGCGCTCCCTACGCTCCTCTTTGCTATCGGGATTTATACAGCTTTTCATCTGGCAGGTTTCTATGGCGTAGCTATGGCAGCAGCTAGTATGATGGCCACAACAACGATACAGCTGTCTATTGATGCTTTTGGCCCTATTGCAGACAATGCAGGGGGTATTGCTGAAATGAGTGGGCTGCCGAAAGCAGTAAGACAACGAACAGATATCCTGGATGCAGTGGGTAATACAACGGCTGCTACGGGCAAAGGCTTTGCGACTGCCTCTGCCGCCTTGACCTCACTGGCGCTTTTTGCTGCTTATGTACGGACGGCTAACATCCAGGCTATAGATATCTACAAGGCACCAGTACTGGCTGGCTTATTCGTCGGTGGTATGATTCCTTTTTTATTCTCCGCGCTTACTATCAGGGCCGTCGGCAAGGCTGCTATGGCCATGGTAGAGGAGGTAAGAAGGCAGTTCCGAGAGATCTCTGGCATTATGGAGGGGTTGGCTAGGCCTGAGTATGATAGATGCATACACATCGCTACCCAAGCAGCGCTAAGCGGTATGTTTCTGCCCGGCGTCCTGGCCATTGGCGTGCCTATCCTTTTAGGGGTTGTGTATGGACCAGAAGTGCTGGGCGGTCTCCTAGCTGGTATTACGGTGAGTGGAGTACTGATGGCTCTGTTTCAATCCAATGCTGGAGGAGCTTGGGACAATGCCAAAAAATCCTTTGAGCAAGGGATAGTAATCGGCGAGCAAATGTATCGCAAGGATTCAGCAGCTCACAAAGCTTCTATAACTGGCGATACCGTAGGAGATCCTTTAAAAGACACTTCGGGGCCTTCCATGAATATCCTTATCAAGCTAGCCTCTATCGTAGCCTTGGTAATGGCCCCCATCATAGCGCAAAAAGATTTAGAAGCTGGCCGAGCAGCTAAGGACCGCTTACAGCCCACGCCAATACCAGCGCTAAGCCCTGACCAGCTTACAGGAGTGCCACCAGCTCCTACAAGCTAGTATCAAAAAATTTTGAACAATGCCAGGCCATAGCCTCATCACTTTTCGGGCACTACTTACAGCACCTATGTATTAAAAATGATTGCCTCGGACGGTTGTTAGCTAAGTGATTGTGCGCTAAAAACTCCCTACAGCATTGTGACTGCTTACTAAGCCTCGCTTAGCGTATGCTTGCCTTTGCATCCCGCGCTTAGCTTGCTTTGTTCAGATTATCGCTATATATTCGGACTGTATTGTATATTTAAATGCGCAATGTTAGTTCATACAAAAACCTATAATCTGCTTATAAAAGCCTTGTCCCGGCAGGCAGCTGTAGCCCTGATCGGGCCCCACCAAGTAGGCAAAACAACCCTAGCCCTTGCAGTCGGCCATGCGCTAGGGGCGCTTTATCTAGATCTAAAGGTCAGTGCTGACCGAAATAAATTAGCAGATCCTGCGCTATTCCTAAGCCAGTATCAAGATCGGTTGGTCATACTCGATGAAATTCGCCACATGCCTGAGCTACTCCCCACTTTGCGGGAACTCATCGATCAGGCCAGCAGGACAGGAGCTCCAACGGGACGCTATTTAATCTTGTCTTCTGCCTCCATGGACCTCTTGCAGCCATCCAGTGAGAGTCTGGCTGGAAGAATGGAATACGTTTATCTCAATCCCCTCCATCTGGAAGAAGTAACTGCTTATGAAGAAAACTATTATAACAGGCTATGGCTACGGGGGGGCTTCCCGGGTAGTTATTTAGCACACAGCGACCAAGATAGCCTGGTATTGAGAAGGAACTTTATTCGTAGATATCTTGAGCGAGATGCCCCCCGCTTTGGGTTTCGTATTCCGACTGCAACCCTTGAACGCTTCTGGAACATGCTGGCCCATGACCAGGGAGGCTTCCTCAATACCTCCAAGCTAGGAGCCAGCCTTGCTCTCAGTGGGCCCACCATCAGTAAATATATACGCCGGCTAGCTGCCCTACTCCTAATACGTCCGCTCCAGCCCTTTGTTACCAACCGGGCCAGGCGGCAAGTAAAAGCTCCCAAGATCTACATCAGGGATTCAGGCCTGTTGCATGCCTCACTAGGCATAACCTCCTACCAGGAGCTAGTCAGCCATCCTATAGTAGACAGTAGTTTTGCAGGATTTGTGATTGAAAGCTTGTTATCAGCCTTATCAAACCAAGGCCGAGCCAGTATCTATAATAGCAGCGGCGGCGCTGAGATAGATTTGATCCTAGAACTACCCAAGGGATTAGGCGTCTGGGCCATTGATATCAGACACAGTATAATAGTGCGTCCTGCCAAAAGCCTTACTTATGCCCTCCAGATTGTTAAACCGGATAGATGTTTTGTAGTCTATGCAGGCAAGGAGCACTACAAGATAGCTGGAAACATAGAGGTCATCGGCCTCGAAGCCTTGCTTGCTCTGCTGCAGCGTACGATCGAGGGCTAACCTGCGGCCACTTTCTCATAGCAGCAGGCCCGAGCTGTAAGCACAGGTGCAGCCAAACCTCCGCACGAGCTAGTGAGTTACTCTCGTATCCCTGGCTCAGGGTACTGCAAACTCCACGACTATGCCTAGCGGCAAAAGGTTATGCTGCTTAAAGGACCTACTTTGATGACCTATACAAAGGTATTAACCCCCTAGCCATCGTGAGTCTTTATCGCATCGTTTTAGCTGAGGGCAGGACGCACTGTGCTCTTGACTGCTTTGATCGCCAGTACTTCTTCAATAAAGCTGAATATCTTCTCTCCTAACACTGGTTTGCGCAAAGATACAGCATAGGTAAGCATCGTCGAGATGTACAGGTCGCTTACTGCAGCTACACATGCTCGGGATACTGGGAGATACGCTGTAACTCCTAATTCAAAGTTACCACCGCTCACATGCTTCAGCACGAGCTCCATAGGAGCGCAGTAGCCACGCTGCAGGAGCTCTTCGTCGCTGTTAGGTCTATGAGATAGCAACGGAGTGCCAGGTCTTGGACTCCCCACTTAGGATGGTTGTAGTAGGACACGAGGGTACTGTGGTAGGGGCAGGGGAGTGACGCTCCGTTGTAGAGCAGTCCTGGAGGAGCGGGATCTATCTGCGCTCGAATGGGTAAGGTAAGATCTGGCGCGATATCCCCTAGAGCTTTATAGCTCAGTAAGCTCAGCACCTGTCCCGTAGCTGGTGCATCATGAGTAATAAATTGACGACCCAGAGCGCATATAAGATGGCTGGTTGCTAGAAAATACCTCAGCCATTCATATTCAATCGAAGAAGCCATTGAAATCAATCCCCAAACTGTAGCGGGGTTGAAATTAACTGTAGTATTTGGCAAATTGCAGGGAGAAGCGCTAAGCCATAAACACTTAAGTATGGAGCATAAAATACAGCTAGACGTACTCGGCCTCTTCTCCAATCAGCATCAAGAAGCTACCTTTACATTGCTTTTAGGGGAGATAGCGGGAGATCGTAAGCTGCCCATCGTCATTGGTCTCTCCGAAGCCCAGTCTATTGTGCTAGCTATCGAAAGTAAACAGCCAGCGCGGCCTGCTATGCACGATCTTTACGGAGAAGCTATCACAAGGCTAGGCTATACCGTCAAGGAAGTCGTCATCACGACACTGAAAGATGATGTCTTTTTTGCACAGATCGTTATAACAGATGGCACATCGACCCTAGTATTTGATGCTAAGCCTTCTGACGCCATTGCGATAGGGCTACGTTTCAAAGCTCCGTTATACACTGAAGATGCTTTACTGAATAATGAGGTCGGCACACTGGTATCGGGTAGCTCTGACCTACCTGATACAGCGGATGAGACACCTATGCCACCAGAATATGCACAACGACTGCTCCGCGAACCTATTGTTTTACAGTTTTACCCTGGAGAGATACTTAAAAAGCTACTCTCAGATGCAGTGGCCAGCGAATATTATGAACAAGCTGCTTTGATCAGGGATGAAATAAAGCGTCGGGAGCAGTGATCAGTGATAGCTGTATGCAAGATCTTCGTGTAGAGGGCAGTCCTAGCCCATGCTGCGGGTAGCTTCAAGCCGTTTTTACCAACCTTTTCTGCGTACCTTACTTGCTATCACATCCTACAAGATATGCTGAGATGCTAGGTAAGAAGTCGATCGTACAGCAGATTGCTGCCTGCTAGACTCGTGAAGATAGATTGGGTACACGGATTATGGGGTACTAGAAGTAGGCATGCGCGCTAGGTACCAAGCAGACAATTATATAAGTTGTAGCGTAACCATCATCACAACGTGAGGAAAAAACTTCAGCGTTTCCACGATAATGCACGATGTAAGTATATAATAGAGCCAGGTAAAGCAAGCTACCAAACTATCCAAGGCCAGTGGCGTGCACGCTATTTCCATAATCAACATGCCATCGTATTGGAGCTGGGCTGTGGTCGAGGGGAGTATACAGTAGGATTGGCACAGCATTTTCCTAAAAGGAACTTTATAGGGATAGACATCAAAGGAGCCAGGATGTGGGTAGGTAGTAGGCTGGTCCTCGCCCATCAGCTAGCCAATGTAGCCTTTTTGCGTACTCATATAGCCCATCTAGATCATTTTTTGCCCCTGGAGAAGTAGACGAGTTATACCTTCCGTTCCCAGATCCGCGCCCCAGGGATAGGGATGCAAAACGAAGACTGACTAGCCCACGATTTTTAGCAATGTATCGTAGCATACTACAACCTGGCGGCACTGTACATCTCAAAACAGACAATGATGCACTTTTTGGCTATACACTGGCAGTGTTGAAAGCCCAGAGCGATGTACATGACTTAGTATATACGGCAGATCTGTACCAATCAGCTTGGTCAGCAACACATCGTGGTATCCAGACCAAGTATGAGCAGACGTACCTAAGCCAGGGAGCCAAGATCAAGTATGTACGGTTTGCCTTGGGCAGGCCTGCGTAGTACCTAACATTTGAGCGGCCTTTACTACTTATCATCAGCTGCTACTGGCGCATCAGCCGTATCTGGCAAGACCATTTGGGCTGTATCCATCAGCTTAGGACGAATCTTTCGCAACTCAGCCGGAATTATATAGCGATGGGTGACGCCCCCATCACTTGTATGTTGGACAGATACGCCATAGTGTGCATCAATGATCTGCTCATTTTCGCTCTTGGCCAGGTCTTCTGTATTCCTAGGTAAGAAAACAGTAACAGGCTCATGGGCTGCCTCTACAGCTTGTTCGACAGTCATTGTAGGCTCAGTAGTGAGTACAAACTGTAGTGCCGGCACCTGCTTGGTATAATCAGGAATAAATGAAATATCATAGCCCAAGAGCCCATCAGCAACCACCAGCGTAAGCTGCTTAGCGGCTTTAGCTTGTTGGTAGATGGAAACAATACCATTAACCAATAGCCTTTGAAGCTTTTGAGGGTCACACTGGACTTCCTTCCGGTCAGTACGCTGGTCTATAAAAACCTGAGGTTCGGGATGTAAGCCTATCTTTTTAAGTGTATCCAGCGTTTGTTCTAGCAAATCTTCTAGGCTAATAACCCGCACATCCAGGCGCATATAGTCCTTAAAGTGGTAGATACTCTCAGCCAAGTATCGGCTTCCTTGCTGCTGTTTATCTAATAGGGTGGCCACTTGCTGCATAAAATCTTTGACTTGTGCAGGAGATGCTACCTGGGGTAGCTTAGCTCGGAGCTCTTGTCCCTGTTGGTGCAGCAAGGCAACCGCTTCGATACAGTCTGCTGCCAGCCCGCTTACGAAGCGTTCTTGGTAGCGCAAAGCTTTGCGCAGCTCCTTATCTTTTTCCTGCTGGGTTGCGCTCAAGTATGCATACCGACTTGCTAGCTGCTCTTGGGACTGCTCATGCTTAAAGAGTGCGATCAGGAAGCTGCTAAAGAGCAGTAACCCATAAAATATCTTAAACTGAAGCGTACCAAAATCCCCAGGCACCCCAGCTGCCCCTACATACAACTGCAAGAGCACGATGCCAGCAACAACGCCGGTAACCGCTAAAAAGCTTGCCAAAGGCCAGGAGATCAGTAATACAGCCATGATGAGGTTAAGCAAGAAAATCATGACCTGAAACTCATGGAATCCACTCATGATCACCAGCCAAGTCCCTACCAAGAAAAGGATATAGCAAATACTGAGGGGCCATAACCACGAGACTAGCCGCTTGCTTCTGAAGATAGTGGGCCAGATAGGATAGCTTAGAAAGCAAGTAGCAGCAATAAGGACAGAATTATAGATGATACGATAGAGCGAAGCATACTGTGTCCGCACTGTCTCCTCAATCGTGTAGAATGAGGCATAGGTAGCCGCAATCACATAAATCCCGAACAGAAAGAAGAAATAGTCCTGTCCAGGTAAGTTTTTCTGTAGGTATTGGGACAGGCGAAATTGTTTGATAGACTTGACAAAGGCCTTCCAAGCACGCTGGCGTCTCTGCCGAGCAGCGATGAGAGGTTCCTTGACTTTGATCCCTACCCAACCCCCTGCTTCTCTCAGGAGATAATGGCTGCCCAGGAGGCCTGTCACACTGGCCAGCATGCCAGCCAATACCGTCAGGCTAGAACCACCTAAAAAGACTTGCCAGCTCCTTACAGTAATAACGCCTAGCGCCATCCCTACCAGCACCGCTCGCTTACTACTACGAAATCCGAATAGGGCCAGCAATAGAGGCACGGTGACAATAGGCATATAAAAGCTATTCGCGAACTCAAGAAGTTTTAAAATCCCCCTGATGCGCAAGGCTATAAGCAGCGCAAACAGACCTGAAAGAAGGCACAGCACCCTGGCAAATAGCGCCTCTCTCCGGAAGCTAATCCCCAGTGGCTTAGCAATGTCATTAGTGAGCAAGACAGCAGAGGCATTCAGATAAGAGTCAGCCGTAGACATAGCCAGGGCCGTAATACCTATGCCGATAAGTCCGCGAAATCCTGGGGTAGTATAGTTCTTGATAACATGATTTAATAGCTTGTCAGGTGCTAAATGAGGATCGTTAGCCAACAGCAAAATGGCTACCCAAACCAAAGATAAGCCTGCTAAAAGGCTAATGATACCTGCATAGCTAAAAGAACGCCTTGCCTGCTCTACGTTCTGGGCCATACTGATGCGTTGGAATACTACGGGATCTATGGCAGGAATAACAAACCATAGAAACATAGCTAGGGTATTTATAAACTTAGGATCCCATCCTATTACCTCTCGCAGGTTAAAATTGGGGTTGGTAGCTAGCATGTGCGCCACCTGCTGTGGATCTTTCAGATTGTTCCAGATAACTAAGGCTAGGATAGGGAGAAAAGTACCAAAGGTGAAGAATTGCATCACATCTGTAAAAGTAACCGCACGAATCCCGCCGAAAACCGAGTAAAGAATGACGATAGCTGCCGCTACAACAGGAACCCACGGAGCCCAGATGCTATCAATATCAAAAATCAAGGTAATTATCTTGCTAATTACTACAAACTCCATGGCTACCGCTGTCAGCACATTCAATAGGCCAGCAGCTGCTACGATGACTCGCACAGCTTTGCCATACAAATCACCCATAGCCTCAGCTACAGAGAGATTGTTTAAAAACTCCCCCATACGTACAGCCAGTTGTCCAACGAACCATAAACAAATGAATGCTCCGCTAATGATGATGACGAAATGCAGCCCATCTGTATAAGTATTTGCTAGTATTTCAAATACATACCAGCCCCCAACCCAGCTAACGACAATCGTAGAGACAAGCGTAGCAGTAGAAAAGTCTTTTCTGCCCACCGAATAGTCGCGGAGCGAAACTACTTGGCGGCTATGCAATAGGCCTACTACCAGGTTAGTAGCTAAGAAAACAACGAATATGATAACATCTATGTTGAGATAAGTCATAATAAGTCATAACTTTAAAGTATACTTGGCTTAAAGATACAGCTAATGACCTGGTATTGTAAATATCATGAATATTAAATGTAAATCAGTGAATCATCGCAAAGCCTACGCACTAAACCTGCTGGCTGTGCCTCCCAAAGCCGAGGAGCTCCTAACCCTGCTCCAAGACAAGCCCTCGATCAACCTGCGTCTGATAGCGCGTGCTATCCAATATGCCGTCACCTACCATAGAGGCCAAACCAGAAAATCAGGAGAGCCCTTCTACCACCATCCCCTAGCAGTAGCCACGATACTAGCGCCCTTTACCAGAGACCAAGACACCTTTGTGGCTGCATTACTCCATGACAGTGTAGAAGATACCCCACTCTCATACGCGCAAATAGCCTTTATGTTTAGCCCAATCGTAGCCTCGCTGGTAGATGGCGTAACGAAGCTTAAAGATTCATGGCGTAGACACACCTTAGAGGACTATGAAGTGTACTACAAATTAACGCATTCCCAGCAAGCTGACAAGCGAATACTACAAATCAAGATAGCTGACCGTGTCCACAACATGCGCACCATACAGTACCATCCTTCGCTGGCTAAGCAAAGAAAAATAGCCGAAGAGACCCTACGTGTATTCTTGCCCTTAGCCCAAAACATAGGCCTACCAGCTTTAGCGCAAGAGCTAGAAGCGCTATCCCTCCAAACACTGCGTAACGCCCGGGTTTAGTAAGCTAGGACCAAAAAATTGCTTCTACCTGTCAGCGTACATTTGCCGATAGCTATGAAGATAGGGCTACTCTCAGATACCCATGGCTGGCTAGACAACCAGCTGTTCTCACACTTCGAAGATCACGATGAAATATGGCATGCGGGCGACATTGGTAGCATAGATATCCTCGAGCAGCTGGCAGCCTTCAAACCACTCAGAGCTGTATATGGCAATATCGATGGGCAGAACGTCCGAGCAAGGTGCCTTGAGAACGAACACTTTACATGTGCAGGATTGCGTGTCTGGATTACCCACATCGGAGGCAAGCCCCCTTACTACACACCCGTTGTGCTAGCAGGGCTGCAACAACAAGTACCTGATATATTTGTCTGTGGCCACTCACATATCTTACAAGTAAAGCATGACCCCAAGCATCCCCCACTGCTGTACCTCAATCCTGGTGCTGCTGGCCGAGACGGCTTTCATCAAGTACGGACCCTACTGCACTTTGAGATAACCCAAGGGAAGGTCAGGAACATGCAAGCTATTGAGCTAGGCCCAAGGATAACGATACGCTGACATGGAACTGATCGATACCCATGCCCATCTATACGATCCAGCTTTCGCCCAAGACCTAGACCAGGTGATCGCTAGCAGCCAGCAGGCCCAGGTGTGTAAAATCTATTTGCCCAATATCGATGCAGATACCCTAGCGCCTATGCTGGCTTTAGAAGCAACCTATCCTGCCTTGTGTGTTGCAATGATCGGTATCCACCCATGTGCCATCAAGCAGGACTTTGCCAAACAGCTCTATGAGGTAGAAGCCTGGCTAGGCAAACGCACTTTTGCAGCTATGGGCGAGGTTGGGATAGACTTGCACTGGGACAGAACCTACCAGGCGCAACAAGAACAGGCCCTGGCCATACAACTGGCCTGGGCTAAACAATACCAGATGCCCATAGTCATCCATTGCAGAAAGGGCTTTCCGGCAACACTGCGTTTGCTAGAGCATCACCAGGATGGAACCCTCAAGGGCATCTTCCATTGCTTCAGTGGTACCTTAGCTGAGGCAGAGCAAGCCATATCTCTAGGATTTTATCTGGGTATAGGAGGACTAGTGACTTTCAAGAATGCAGGACTGGTCCAGACAGTAGCTTCCATTGATTTAAGAGATATTGTATTAGAAACCGATAGCCCGTATCTAGCCCCTACGCCGTACAGGGGAAGACGCAACGAGCCAGCTTATCTCCAATATATTGCAACGCAGCTTGCTACTAGCCATCAAGTAGACTTGGCAACAGTAGCCGCTATCACTACGGCTAATGCTAAAAATGTATTTAAGAACTGAAATTTTATCCTATGAAACATACACCAGTCACCATTGTAGCCAGTACAAATCGTAAGAAATCACTTACAGAAGATGTTGCCCACTACTACGCTGACCTACTGCACAAAAATGGATGTGCTAGCCAAGTGCTAAAACTAACAGAGCTACCGCCAGATTTTACAGTAAGTGCGCTCTATGAAAACCGAGATAGCAATCCGGCTTTTAATAAACTCAGAGATAGGATGGAAGCTGCCCAGAAGTATGTCTTCATTGTACCCGAGTATAATGGGTCCTTCCCAGGGGTATTCAAGGCATTTATTGATGGGCTCCGATTTCCTGCAACCTTCAAGGACAAGAAGTGCGCCTTAGTAGGCGTATCTAAGGGGGGCCAGGGAGGCATTGCTGCCTTGAGTCATCTCACTGACATCTTTCACTACCTGAAAATGCACGTTTACCCACGCAAGCCTGCCCTGGCCAACATAAGAGATAGCCGTATACAAACTTTACTAGCCAATGAGCGGTATGTACAGTTACTGGAAGAGCAAGCAGCGGGCGTCATTCATTTTTAGGCAGTCGTTCTTGGTCCAGCCATGGCAGGCACACGGATATAGCCCTGCTTAGCGAATTCTATGAACCATAGTCCAAGCTAGCTCCACATCAGCACCCCCTAATCGTGGTGCAGTCCTCCCATTCGTACGTCAGCATGCTATCGTATTAGAGCTGGGCTATGGCCGCAGGGAGTATACAATAGGCTTGGCTCAGTATTTTCCTAAAAGGAACTTTATAGGGGTAGCTATCAAAGGAACCAGGCTGTGGGTAGGTAGTAGGCTGGCCCTCGCCCATCGGCTGGCCAACGTAGCCTTTTTGCGTACGCACATAGCCCAGTACGTATGCTGTATGGCAAGGCACAAAGCTACAAGAATGGCTACCAAGGCTCCTGTGGAGAAATTTTACTCCCTATGGCATATTCGCGAAGGGCGTTTCTCCCGTAGCTCTAACTAACCCCTGCGATGCGGTATAGACTTATACACGCAAAAATTGTTCAAACTTATGCCCCCCTCTGCTAAGGCCTGGAAATATGGGTAGTTAATAGTAAATTTGACAGATTGAAAATCCAATTTTCAATCTGTCAAATTATGTATCAACGAGATATAGCAGCCTTGATAAAGAATATGGCGAAATTCTATCCCATCGTAGGGATTACAGGCCCTAGGCAGTCAGGGAAAACTACGCTAGCAAAAATATTATTTAAGCACTTGCCTTATGTATCCCTAGAAAACATTGACATCAGAGTGCAGGCCCTAAATGATCCCAGAGCATTCTTAAATATCTATGCCAAAGGCGCCATCTTTGATGAAATACAGCATACGCCAGATATACTCTCCTATTTACAAGAGGTAGTAGATAGGAATCCACAAAAAGGGCGATATATACTTACTGGGCCCCAAAATTTTACACTTAATCAGCATATCACACAATCCTTGTCAGGACGCATCGGCATGGCTACATTGCTCCCACTAAGCTTATCAGAACTAGGAACACCCGAGAATAGTTGGGAAATTATTTTTAAAGGAGGATATCCAGGACTGCACCACCGCCATATGCATCCTTCATATTTTTATCCGAGCTATATTCAAACCTATCTGGAGAGAGATGTACGGCAGCTGAAGAACATAGCGAACTATGAATTATTTCAAAATTTCATTCGGCTTTGTGCAGGCAGAGTAGGTCAAGTAATGAACGCTGCTTCTTTGGCCCAAGATTGCGGCATTTCACATACCACAGCCCGCCATTGGTTAAATACGCTAAAAGCTAGCTACATTGTTTTTTCATTACCACCCTATTACCAAAACTTCAGTAAGCGGCTCATTAAAATGCCCAAAATTTACTTCTATGATACAGGGCTAGCTTGCGCGCTGCTGGGGATTGAACAAGTAGGCCAGCTAGATACTCACTACTTGAGAGGAGCATTGTTTGAAAATTTGGTCATTTTAGAATACTTAAAACATCAGCTACATCAAGGCCTGCCCGCTCATCTTTATTTTTGGAGAGATAGAACAGGGCATGAAGTTGATCTGTTGGTAGAGCGTGGCGATAAATTGCATGCCATAGAAATTAAGGCAGGGGCTACTTTTCAAAAAAATTTTATCAGCAACATACAGTACTTGTATAAAATTATAGAAAAAATCCAGGGCTACGTGATATACAATGGAGAGCAAATGGGAAGCTATGCCAATACCAGCTTAGTCCCTATCAAACAATTAAAGGACATATTGCCCTAGCGCAGCGTTGCCATTTCACAAACAGAAGCTTCGGCGTATGGGGCACTAAACAAGTGACTTTGGGCCGTATTCATCAGCTTAGGGCGAATCTTTCGCAGCTCAACCGGAATTACATAGCGAAGCGATAGATACGCTCAGCCAAGTATCGACTTCTTTGCTGCTGCTTATCTAATAGAGTGGCCACTTGCTCCATAAAATCTTTGACTTGCTCAGAAGGTGCTGCCTAAGACAGCCTAGCTCAGAGCTCTTGTCCCTGTTGGTGCAGCAGGGCAACCCCCTCGATACAGTCTGCTGCCAGCCCGCTTACGAAGCGTTCTTGAGCGCAAGGCTTTGCGCAGCTCCGTACATTTGCCGATAGTTATGAAGATAGGTCTACGCTCAGGTACCTATGGCTGGCTAGGCAAGCATAGGTGTCCCCGATGATTTTTCATTACCCATCCTCTACGTACACACCACCAGGTTGCCAAACGACAGACCTACCCCATCTAGCAGAGTCTGGGCACTGCAGTATCCCTACAGGCCGTCTATAGTGTACCGACCATACCAACTAAACAAAATTCTAAGCTTCGACCACCATTGCTAAGCGCACAATACCTGTGGCCACTCGCAAAATAGGGCCGCTAGCTGGCAATAAAGTTAGTATCAGCTGCTAAGGCCATAATCTAAGCAAAGGCAAAGAATAAGAGCCAGACCAGCACCAAGACAGGCAGTAAAAAGGGAATAGAAAACCGCGTAATATACCCCAAGAAAGAGGGCATGCGAACGCCTGAGTGCTCAGCGATAGCCTTGACCATAAAGTTAGGTCCATTGCCGATGTAAGTCATGGCACCAAAAAATACAGAGGCAACAGCAATAGCTTTCAAACGCAACACGGAACCGGCAAAGATACCTCCGGCAGCATAAGCCTGCACATCAGTGATGGTTGCAATATCTGCTCCCTGAGCAGCCATACAAGCTGCGCTAAAATTCAGATAAGTAGGAGCATTGTCTAGTATAGAGGAGCAGACCCCAGCGCCCCAATACAGCGTATTTGGTGTAATGATAGCACCTCCCGCCTCAGACTGGGCAAAGGCACCTATCAAAGTCAAAGCAGGAATCATCGTCCCAAAAATACCCATAAAAATTAATACCACCTCTCGGAGTGGTTCCAGCGTAAATTCATTGCCTTGCAAAGCAGCGCTACTAGCATAGCGGTAAGAGAGCCATGCCACACTCAGTAAGATGGCCTCACGCAGAAAAGAAAAAGCATGTCCATGATATTGGATAGCTGGTACCCAAGAGAAAATATGGGGATCTAGGAACACAGCAGCAATGATGATCATGAGCCAAAAAAAGTTTCTTTTTCCCAGAATACTCAAAGCAGGCCCAGCTTGGCTAGCCGAAGACCGTGTATTGATCGCCACATTCCGGGCATCAAGTACAAAGAAAATCAGGCCAAGCAGCGCAAGGGCTAGCAGCCAAGGCAGCAGGTTATGCCGCAATGTCCAGAAAAAAGGTACCCCCTTTAGAAAACCGAGGAAGAGAGGTGGATCGCCAATCGGGGTGAGTGCGCCCCCGACATTACTGACGATGCCTATAAAGAACAGAATATGATACACCCGGATCCTCCCCTGGTTGAGCCGAATGTAAGGTCTGATCAATAGCATAGACGCCCCTGTAGTACCGATGAAATTGGCCATGACGGCCCCCACCAATAGCAGGCAGAGATTAGCAACCGGTGTGCCCTCCTTATTGACCTTGATTAAGATACCTCCTGAAGCCATATATAAGGCAGTAATGAGTGCAATGAATTGTACATACTCCATCAAGGCCTCCACGGGCTTACTGAGGTTATGCAGTGCCAAGAGGTAATACGTAACTACCAGGCCAGCCAGTAGTACAGCCACCTTAGCATAATGCTTGTGCCAAAAACGTTCGTACAGCAGGGGCCCTGTAGCAATCATGAGTAGCAGTAGGAAAAATGGTAGTACCAGCCAGCTCGGGGGCAAGTCAGCTGGTATGTCAGTAGCCCCATAGGCCTCCGAGACCACAGTTGGTGCTGCACCCATGGCCATATCTATCTGCTTTGCGTGTACCTCTGCCCACATACTGGCACCTCGCTGCCCCGCTGCTACCCCCTCCATAGGATACATACCGAGGCAAGCTAGCAGCAACACAGTGGGCCAAGACGGCAAAAAGTTGAAGATTGTAGCCATGAAGATTTTATTTTGATAAGATGACCAAATCTAATAAGTTAGGCAGGAAACACCAAGGCCCTGGTTACATCCTAGCTTAGCACAACTAGCTGCCAGCACACTGCTGCTATACGGGCTGGGGACTGCTCATAGCGACAAGCCTTAGCTAGTTCGTCCAGAAAACTGTAGGAAAATCATGCTTCGTTTTCCAGCATAGCGAGCTAGCTTGCCAGATGGCTCATTGAGACACCGGTCTGCTCCTTACTATGATTTTCATCAGCAACCTCACCTATCATGTAGGCGCCCGTACGCTGTATAACGGTGCTTCGCTACTGATCAAGCCCAAAGACAAGATTGGCTTGGTAGGAGTGAATGGCACTGTCAACTTTACTCAAGCGCATAGCAGGCTACTTGCCGCGCATGGCGGCTGGCTTTGGATGGAGGTGACGAACTTACCCAGAAGATGATACAAGGGGCTGGCCCCCTTATAGCAACCAGTGTGCGGGGAGGGCTAGGGAGCCCTGGCAAGGTGGCCCCTAGGCCGAGGAGGGATAGGGGCCGTTGTTTGGAAGATGCAGGAGCGGGACGGAGTGATTTATAAGCTGCGAATGCTTGCTTCACTCAGCCCTGTCCATCTGGCAATCTTCTCGAGAGGTTCCCCTTGCCTGGAGCCTCTGGTGAGCCACCAACTGCTTGGCTGACTTTTCTCGGAGAGCTACCCCTTCTTCCTTCCCTAGAAGGGCTATCTCTGCCTCCGTTCCTTTTGCTATACCCCCACTCACTCTTTTGCTCACTTTCCTAGAACTGCCGGGGTAACGCTGAGGCATTGTCTCTGCCTCGCTTCTCAACACCCTCATAGGCACAAGTTTCTGCCTTGCTCCAATAATATGGATCTAACGCCGCATAGGCTTCCTTGACTATTGAGCTCCTTGCTATCAAGTGCGTATAATCCCTTGACGCTGTCTTGGAGGCATTCTTCAGGTAGTAACACCAGTGGTCTAAGGGGCTCACTAGCTCCATGCTTTTAGTAACCTTTGGTAGCTCGGTGAAGGTGGAGTAGAGGCCTTTTGAGTCATGTCCCCGCCTTTACCGATCTAAGCGTAAGTGATCGGACTTGATCGGCGTGGCATGATGGCAAGCCCTGGGCTGCTTAATCCATGGATTGGGGCTGGCTATCTCCTAGTTGGTGTGGTGGCTGGCAAGCAGACAGGCCAGCGTGGCAAAGTTCTAGGCTCTTTGGCAAGGCATCAGCGCTCTGGCCTTGCCTGGAAGCTGGAGTGTTAAAATATTTAGCGACTAGGCTCGTAGGCTGTCTATAGCACTGCTATAATTTAGCTGCTTCAAATCGCCGGCTGGCCTCTGCCCAATTAACGATGTTCCAGAAAGCCTCTATGTATGCAGGCCTTCTATTTTGGTATTGTAGATAATAAGCATGCTCCCAAACATCTAGTCCGAGGATAGGTGTACCCATACAGTTGGGATCTACTACATCCATGATAGGATTGTCTTGGTTAGGGGTCGTGCACACAAACAAATCCCCGCCCTTATCTACACAAAGCCAAGCCCACCCTGAACCGAAGTGCACGGTAGCGGCCTGGGAGAACTCTTCTTTTAACCGAGTCAAGGATCCAAACTTTTTATTAATAGCTGCAGCTAATGTACTTACAGGCTGTTTCTTAGCCTGGGCAGACAGCATAGGCCAGAAGAGCGAGTGGTTATAATGCCCTCCTCCATGGTTCCTGACTGCTGTGCCATGCTTACTGACCGCTCTAAGCAGGGCTTCTATAGGTTGGGTTGCTAGTTCAGTGCCTCCGATAGCCTGGTTAAGCTTGTCGATATACGTTTGGTGGTGCTTGGTATAGTGCACCTCCATGGTCCTGGCATCGATATAAGGTTCCAGCGCATCCCATGCATAGGGGAGCTGGGGCAGTGTAAAGGTCATAGCGTTTTTAGTTTTTGTTTGAACGTTGCGCTGCCACGTTGCTAATATACTAAATGCCTGAGATATAGGAAAAAATCCTGCAATATTTTTTGGCTTTCATCTGCCAAGACATTGGTACAGACTTCAGTCCGCGGGTGCAATGAATTATTACCCAGCTTCCTATAGCCCCGATTGGGGTCTGAAGCTCCAAAGACCAGCCTGGCTAACTTTGCCCAGTACAAGGCGCTGCTACACATCAGGCAAGGCTCTAGGGTTACATACAGGGTGCAGGCTGGCAAGTATTTGGTCCCCAAAGTATTAAAAGCTGCTGTCAGCGCCAGCATTTCAGCATGGGCTGTGGCATCTTGGAGCTTCTCTACCTGGTTGTGGGCTCTAGCGATGACGCGGTTTTGGCTAACGACGACAGCACCTACAGGCACTTCGCCAGCTTCATAAGCTCGCTCAGCCTCTTGCAGGGCCATGCGCATGAAGTACGCATCGGTAAAAACTATCTTTAAGGTGCCGGACTGCTGGGACATGACATGATCATTGTTATAAATGTATGGCAAGCATCTTCTAGGGACAAAATTAGCTCAATAGCTATATATCAGCTAACCCTTTCGATGGCTATCTATAAAAATATTTTTACTTTTAAAGCTTATAGTTGCCATACCATAAACTATGCTAAGAACCCATACTTGCGGAGAGCTGGGCCTGGACCAGGTAGGATGCGACGTAACGCTCTGTGGATGGATACAAAGAACAAGGGACAAGGGCGCTATTCTTTGGATAGACCTACGTGACCGTTATGGAACTACCCAGCTAATCCTGGGGGAGGGAACAGCAGCGCCTGAGCTTATCCAGCAAGCGCGTACTGCAGGACGTGAGTATGTGATCCAGGTGCGTGGTGTAGTCATAGAAAGGGTTGCCAAGAATAGGCAAATGCCTACGGGTGATATTGAAGTGCAGGTGCGGGAATTCGCTGTACTGAATCCTGCTAAAACTCCTCCTTTTCTGATAGAATCAACAACAGATGGTGGGGAAGCGCTTCGCATGCAGTTTCGCTACCTGGATTTAAGGCGAGCGCCGCTCAGGGATAACCTTGTGCTTCGCCACCAGGTGATGCGGCATGTACGGGCCTACCTAGACCAGCACCAGTTTGTGGAGATCGAGACTCCCCTACTTATCAAATCTACGCCTGAAGGGGCTCGGGATTTTGTAGTGCCCTCGCGCATGCATCCAGGGCAGTTTTATGCCCTGCCCCAGTCGCCCCAGACTTGCAAGCAGCTCTTGATGGTGGCAGGGTTTGACCGATACTACCAGCTGGCTAGGTGCTTGAGAGATGAAGACTTGCGGGCTGATCGGCAGCCTGAGTTTACACAGGTAGATTGTGAGCTCTCTTTTGTAAGGCAGGCGGATATATTGAGTATTTTTGAGGGCTTGATGCGGCATCTCTTTAGGGGTATCGGCAACGTTGCCTTGGGGCCGTTTTCGCAGATAACTTATGCAGAAGCTGTACAACGGTATGGGACTGATAAGCCTGATCTGCGTTTTGGGATGCCTTTCGTGGAGCTGACTCAGCTGGTACAGGGCCATGGATGCCAGATGCTGGATGGGGTAGCACTGGTGGTGGGTATCTGTGTGCCAGGTTGCGCAGGCTATACCAGGAAGCAGCTAGACGAGCTCACTGCCTTTGTCAGGCAACCTCAGCTGGGTGCTCAGGGGCTGATCTATGTGAAGTATCAGGGGGGCGGGAGCCTGAAGTCTTCTGTGGATAAGTTCTATACTCCAGCACAGCTGATAAGATGGGCAGAAGCTATGCAAGCAAAGCCAGGAGACTTGCTCTTAATCTTAGCGGGTGAACCTTCAGCGACTCGTCAGGCTTTGGCTGAGCTGCGCTTGAAGCTAGGCGACGACTTGGGTTTACGCGATAGAGCCCAGTTTGTCCCTGTATGGATCGTAGATTTTCCTCTATTCGTGTGGGATGGAACAGCACATCGCTACCAGGCCAGGCACCACCCTTTTGCAGCTCCTAATCCTGCGGATGTAGCCTTGTTAGAGACGCAGCCGGAGGCGATTCGTGCCCATGCTTACGACTTGGTTATCAATGGTTCAGAAGTAGGCGGTGGTTCTATCCGTATCCATGAGCGTTCGCTACAAGAAAAGGTATTGCAGGTGCTGGGATTTAGCGCAGCAGAGGCTCAGCAGCAGTTTGGCTTTTTACTAGATGCCTTGGAGTATGGAGCACCGCCGCATGGAGGCATTGCTTTTGGGCTAGACCGGCTATGTGCGTTGCTAAGCGGTGAGGATGCAATTCGGTCTGTAATAGCTTTTCCTAAAAATAGCGCAGGGCGCGATGTAATGCTCCAAGCTCCAGCTTCTATTGCTCCAGAACAGCTGCAAGCGCTGGGCATAAAGCTGTAGCAAGCACTGTCTCCCTGGCATGTACTGACCGCCTTAGTAATACTTATAACGATAGTCCTTGGCGTTGGTAAGTTCTTTGAGGCTCTCGAGAATGTAGCTGGCTTGCTTGCCTCGTGCTCGCTGTTCTTGCACCTGTCTATAGCCGGCCAAGTTTTCGGGTACAGCTGCCTCCTGGCGTTCGACCAGCTCGATGATTAATACGCCCTCATCATCTGCGATAGGCTTGGAGCGCTCACCGGGCTTTAGCGCAAAAGCTTGCCCAATAGCTTTCCTGGCCCTACCGACGCTAGGTAGCGTATAATCACTAAACTTCACTTGTGCTGCGGCCAGGATAGTGGCCCCCTCACCGTACTGTGCTGCTAGGTCATCCAGGGTAGCCTCAGTGGTAGCTGGGAGCTGGCTGATGATGCTTTGCGCTTTTTGTGCGTTTGTTACTTTACGCGTTATCTCATCTCGTACGCTGTCTAGCGAGGCTGTTCCTGCACGAACCTGATCTGTCATAACAGCGACTACGTATTCGTCTGCTAGCTCGAATACAGGCGACACGGTACCGACAGCAGCTTCGTTATAGAGCCAGCGTACGATATCTCTAGCACAGGGGAGTACCCCCACGCGGGAGTCATTTTTATCTGCTTGTGCTTGGCGTACTTCTAGGTTGTCCTGGGCAGCCTGGGCCTCAAACTGCTTCTTATTGGAGGCCATACTGGCAAAATAATCGGCTTGTCTGTATGCCCGATCTCTAGCTTCATCTCCTGGCGCCAAAATCTTTTCAATGACCGCCACTTCGTATCGCCTAGGCGCTTGCTCATGGATGGCTGCTATTTTGTAGAGTTTGTACCTGCCCCACTCTTCTACGGGCCCGATAACCATTCCTTGGTACAGGGCAGCTTCTTGCTGAGCCAGCGTTTGGGGGAGTTCTGCTGGGGTGTAAGTTCGGTAGGCTATTAGCGAGAGCCCTTCTGTATGTGCACTGGCAAAACCACGATCATCAAGGGTCTGGGCAAAGTCTTGTTGCAGCTGCTGGAGCTCTTTTTGTAGGGCTAGTTTGTCTTCTTCAGTGGGGACCACGGGAAAGGTTACGCAGTGCATGCTTCTGCTTTCTGCTACCTGGTAGTCATTTTTATGCGCTTTGAGGTAGTCTCTGAGCATGGCATCTGTGATAGACGATGAATCTGACTGGAGACTGCTGTAGGGGATATACAAGTATCGGATGGCCAAGGCAGTATGGGCTAGCTGATACTCGGTGCGTGCTGCTAGGTCGGTGACAAAAGCGCTTTGCTCCATGAGTTGATTAGACTTGGCATGGCGCCGATCAGTAGCTAGCCTTTTCTCGAATTTATGAAATTGTTGCCGATGGGCTGCGGGCATTTGAGCCAGATTTTTCAAATAAAGCAGCAACTGTTGCTTGTCAAACGCCTGGGTAGTCGGGTTGGTAAAAGCAGCTTGTAGGTCAGGATGGATGTAATCTCCTTGTACCATATCTATCAGTTCATCGACTGTTACGGTAATGCCTAGTGCATCTTGTATGAGGGCATAGCCTGCATCAGCCAGTAGCTGTTGCCAAACCTGGTTTCTTAAAGAATCTTTTTCTACCTCTGTAGGCATACGGCCATATTGTTGGGGGAAGCTATGCTGGAGGACTTCGTATTGCTCCTGAAAAGCCCGGAGCGTGATGTTCTTGCCAGCTACTTTGCCTATGGTCGGTTGTTTGTAGACCGTGCGTGGGCTCAAGCCCAACAAATCGCCCGTTACCAAGAGCAGCAAGAGCCCTAGAACTACAATAATCAGTGCTAAGCTTGCCTTATCGCGTATTTTACTAATCAATGCCATAGCTTACTTGAATGATCGGGGAACCAATGCACAAAAATAGCAGCAATGGATCTATATCTATTGCTGTCTAATCAATAATCATACCCTTTGTCTGAGTCTTGCTAGGCAGTATGTTGTTTGGGAAGTAGCTAGGGGTAGTAATCTTGCTTGCAGTGATTGCTATAATAATCTAGCCGGATCTGTGGTATACTGGGCTGCATGGCTGGCGGTGAACAGGTATTGGACAAAGCTGGCTCCTCTTCATGCTTTTTATTCATATTCAATAGCAACCCCGAGCTCCTGAAGATCGAAGATGACTTCCTTGGCCATTCGACATTCGCGGTGATCGAATTGCTTCTCGATCTTCCGTTTTATATCTGCAAACCCTTTTATTATATCCCCTAAAGTCCCTACTTGCTGAGATGGGTCTTCACCGCCATAATGAGCAACGATCTTACAGGAGCAATCATAGATATAAGACAGTCCGAAATTATTGATATTGGATTGTACTACCTTCTTAGTCTCCATATCCTCTAGCTGTCTATGCCTTGTGAGCCATCCCTTTAGCAATTCATGCTTTATGAGCCATTCCTTGAAGTCTTCTATCATGGCCCTATCAGAAGCGTCGAGAGATGTTAAACGCTCTTTACGATGGTGTCGATCAGGGAGCGCTTTTATGAAATGACACTCTCTGAGGACTGTCTTGGTGGCAAATTCTACGACATGCCTCACAAAATTGCTGGGAATCTCGAGACCATGGTTTTCAGGTTTTAAAAATAATTTTTGCTGCTGATCATATCCTTCAAAGGAAAAAAATAAGAGATGTCGCTTATTGCTATGCAACGTTTCTCCTACTGGCAGATCAATACCATAGTGTTTGGATTGTTTTTCCTTCATTCCAATGCTGTGTGAAGAGGATCTCTCGTAACCTATTGGCTTTAATGCTTTAAAAAGTTTCCCCTCGTCATCCGATAATACGTAAGTCCCCTCCGCAAACTGCTGCTTCTTGTTTTTTGCTTTTAAGAACAAAAAATTCATGAGGTCACATACACCATGCTTATCAAGGGTATAAGCTCTTGTACTATCAGTATACCCGTAGATCCTCTTTAGGAGCATGGCACCTGAGCTCATCATCTTTTGTTTATCCTGGTCGCCAGGGAGAAACTCATAGCCACTTAATGATGCTTCTAAGAATTTCTTCTGTGAATCATCCACTATTAAATTCGTATCTCGTTCCATTAGGTAAACACATTCGCACAGAAGATCTCTTCCTGTTATGCTCGATATGGATAGCTTTGGAGCCGATAGGACGTTTCCCCTTAGCATTAGGGCCCAATGGGGGCGTGTTTGTATTCCCCACCTGCTCAGAAGTAGCTCCGCTTGGCCCTGGGTCGCACAAATATTGACCATCAGGAGGGATTTCAGGGTCTACACCAGTAGCTACATCGCCTCCTTTGAAGTGATGGCTCAAACCACCTATAATAGCCAAAGTGATCACGGCACCTCCCACCACATAGGTCAAGATTTTTTGGGGTGTCCAAAATGGTTGTGTGCGCCAGGTCACGGACAGGGGCTTACTGACTGTTCTGCCTTGTGCATCTTCTATAAACAATGATAGCTCAGCATGGCTAACGCCCTTATCAGGCAGTAGCATTAGGGAAAATGTCTTGCTGCCTTGTTCTGTAGGCAACATCTCTGTGCCTAGCAGCGCTGTAAGAGCTAAGGGTTTCTCTGAAGCTAGCTCAACGATGTTGCCCGTTGTGTTTTGGGAGTATATACTGAGGGGTTTGCCATTCTTTTCTCGAAATGCTAGCCTGTACTTAGCAGGATCTACTACGGCTACTGAGGTGTTGCTTAAGGTAACTTTGATAGTCCGGTCAAAACCTGCTAGCTGATCTGAACCTACTTCGAGGCATAGCTGAGGACTTGTGGTGGCTTCAGTCTGCTCAGCCTTGCTCTGTACCAGGGTGGACAACAATACTAGGCTCACAAGCTGTATGAACCCGTGAAATATTTTAAACTTTAACTTCATGTTGGGACTATTTAGTCACTTGAGTGTTGAAAATTTGGTTTGCTCATTATCTAGAGCATTGTTCTTCCTAGCGAGGGGCTCGCTGCATCTATCACTTGATTAGATCGTTGGCTGAGCTACCGGGTACTGAAGGCAAAGGTGCCCCTCACTACCCTGTACTAGTACTATACTCCGGAGGAATCATTGACATTTGAGGCAAATAAGCTAGTAACTTAAGATATAATATGCAAATTACCTGAGTAGGATGCTATAGCTAAATCCATGCTACACACAAGGGAGCTTCAGATAACATGCTAACCTTGCTGATCCATACACTCAATTCCCAGCGCTGTAGGCATCAGCGGAATCTGATGGTATAGGGCTAGCCAGCTACTCCGGCAGGGTTTTATTTTATAGTAGTTCCGTGAAGTACCTCTCCGTGTTTTGAAACCCTCAGCCAGCAAAGTACCTGAAAGGGCAGGGTAAAATCGCCGAGCAAAACATAGCTGCTCCAGGCAAGAAAATCAGATATGTGCTAATCTAGCCAGAGGCTCCCTACCAAGTATCTAGTAAGCTACCGACTCGGTCAAGACACAAGCCCCGGTGAGAGTGTTCGGGGCAGTCGTCTCTCCGGGCCAACTGTTCGCCAAGATAGCCAGTGAGGACCTAACTGTCTTGATGGGTAGTGCAAGCGTAGGCCTCAATCTGGTAGGGAAATCTGCCGTCATTTTCAGTATTGATATCTATTTGCCTGAACTGTGAATATTGTGTAACTTAGCTAAGAAATTAAGTGCGTTAATGTCTCTAGACAAACCGTTGGCTCAACCCAGACTACACTCTCAACCCTTATGATTGCAAATTCAGAAAAGCTAAAAGCCCTCCAGCTGGCCATTGATAAGCTAGAAAAGACTTATGGCAAAGGCACCGTGATGAAACTCAGTGATGAGCAAGTAGTAGATATACCAGCCATTGCTACTGGCTCGCTAGGCCTAGATATAGCACTGGGCATTGGGGGTATGCCCCGAGGTAGAATCATCGAAGTATATGGACCAGAGTCTTCTGGCAAAACTACCCTGAGCCTACACTGCATTGCAGAGGCGCAGAAAAATGAAGGAATGGCTGCTTTCATTGATGCTGAGCATGCCTTTGATAAAGCCTATGCCGCAAGGCTAGGCATCGACACTGAGAATCTATACATTGCCCAGCCAGATAATGGGGAGCAGGCTCTGGAGATTGCCGAGAACTTGATTCGCTCTAGTGCCATCGATGTGATTGTGATCGATTCTGTAGCTGCTTTGGTACCCAAAGGAGAGCTAGAAGGCGAAATGGGTGATAGCAAGCTAGGCTTACAAGCCCGGCTGATGTCGCAAGCACTGCGCAAGCTTACCGGGGCCATTAGCAAGACGGGTTGTGTTTGCATCTTTATCAATCAGCTCAGGGAAAAGATTGGTGTCTTTTTTGGCAACCCAGAGACCACTACTGGCGGTAATGCCTTGAAGTTTTATGCCTCGTTAAGGCTAGATATTCGCAAGGTTACTGCTATCAAAGATACTGCAGGACAAGTGCTTGGCAATAGGGTGAGGGTCAAGGTGGTCAAAAACAAAGTAGCACCCCCCTTCAAGGTCGCAGAATTTGACATTCTCTATGGGGAAGGCATTTCTAGGATAGGGGAAGTCATTGACCTAGGGGTAGGGCTAGACATTATTCAGAAGGCAGGGGCTTGGTTTTCTTATGAGGGTAGCAAGCTAGCCCAGGGCCGAGAGGCTGTCAAGGCTTTACTGAAAGACAACCCTGAACTGCTCGAAACAATAGCGCACCAGATTAGCGCCCAAGCACGCCCCAGCGAACCCACAGCAAAAAGTACCCAACCTGTCCAGCATAAAGAGGCAGAGGAACAGTAGGAAACATTCCGCGCGACGCAGCTTTTACAACTAGGGACAGCCAGGACATT
The DNA here is from genome assembly GCA_039029235.1 of Bacteroidota bacterium. Taxonomy (GTDB): domain Bacteria; phylum Bacteroidota; class Bacteroidia; order Cytophagales; family Amoebophilaceae; genus JBCBRR01. The sequence continues at coordinate 28,966 of JBCCGO010000006.1, forward strand.
ACTATAGTATTGCTAAAGAAGCAGTTATAATGACATACGGAGAATACCTCTCCCGAGCAGCAAGAAGGGCAGGATTATTACAAGGCATGGAGTAAGGCAGACAAGACGAAAAGCTAGACATAGCTAGGAATATGCTCCACAATCTACAGCTAGGCATAGAGGTCGTTCAGCAAGCCACTGGCCTAGCCAAGGAAAAGCTAGAGTTCCTGTAGGCCCACAAGCAACCCAAGCAGTCAAGACAGGAGCGCCTTCTGGACACACTCAGCTGGATCATACGATTAGGCCTCAGGAGCCTAGAAAATCGATTGTCACTAGACAGGTCGTTTTTTTAGCTCGCACGCCTCCCGTGCAGCAAGCAGCATGGCTTGGAGCAATGCTTGGAATACACCATAGTGGCTCTCCCCTGAGGCGCTGGTATTGACTATAATTTTCCTAACTTGTTCCTTCAGAAAGGGTCGGCTTGTTTAAGTGTAGTCTTTTGGGTTAAAATTAATCCTTAAAATCGGCTCTTCTCCTTTTTCCTTACACATTTTTTGGGCCACTACCTCGATGCTGTGTTGGGGATAATTGAGGGTCCAGCATGTGGCGGCTTTTCTATCCGGGTGTACTTATCACTTAGCCGCTATGAGCACACACTGCTTGTTGGCTAAGTCTTCTTCTACGTTTTTTAACTTAATGTTCTCTCGGACTGTGCCATCTTGGTACTGGACGGTCACACGTCGGTTTCTGCCAGTTATTTTTTGCGACTTCAAGGGCTGTATCTTGGCCTTGGGGCGATCGTCGGGGCTGGTAGCAGGATTTGCGTGGGATAAGCTCAGCATGTCTTGCTTGCCTTCTTGTAAGGTAGGCTTGCTGCGTTGCGATGGAGGCTCGGTCGTGCTTATTTTACAAGCCTGCAGGGTGGCCCTGAGCAGGTAACTTACGATAGCTCGGTTTACTTTATGGATAAATTTATTAAAGAGGGTATAGGCTTCAAACTTATAGATAAGTAGGGGATCTTTTTGTTCATACACGGCGTTTTGTACGGAGTGTCTTAGCTCATCCATGTTACGCAGATGCTCTTGCCAATACTGATCGATAAACGCGATGATGGCGGTCTTGGCCAGGCCTGTTGCGAAGGCTCCTCCTGCAGTACGTGTGGCTGCTTCTGGCGAGATTGCTGCTTCAAGTATTTGCTGGCCATTTGTAAATACGGCTATGATACGATCCTCGGCTGTACGGATAGGATCAGTTTCGTTCAGCATGTCGTTTCCTGTACGACATAGAAACTGATAATTTTCTCTATAGGCCTCCAGAAGTGTTTGGTATACGAGGCTGGTCTTTTCTTCCGCACGCTTGCTTTCGAGTGCTTCGGCTGGTATTTGGCTATGTATTCCAAATTCTCGCAGCAACGTTGCTTCAAGGCTTTTGTAGTTATTGGTATGTCCTACAGTTGCCGTGAGTTGGTCTGCGACTTTGTAGAGCATGCCCATGATGTAGAGCCGTAACTTGCTTTCAAAGAGGGCATCTTTTCTTCGCTGGTAGACTACTTCTCTTTGTTTGTTGATTTCGTTATCGTATTCTAAGAGGCGCTTCCGGATTACATAGTTGTTTTGTTCTACTTTTTTCTGGGCCCTTTCTATGGACTTGGTTACCATACTGTGCTGGATCACCTCTCCTTCTTGCAGGCCTAGCCTATCCATGACTTTGGCTATCCTGTCAGGGATAAATAAGCGCATAAGATGGTCTTCTAGCGAGACAAAGAACTGAGAAGAGCCTACGTCGCCTTGCCTACCTGCTCTGCCACGTAGCTGCCTGTCTACCCTTCTGGATTCGTGCCGTTCTGTACCAATGATGGCTAGGCCGCCTGCTGCTCTAGCCTGTGGGGTAAGCTTGATGTCTGTACCTCTGCCAGCCATGTTGGTAGCAATGGTCACTGTACCGGCTTTGCCTGCCTCTGCTATGATCTCGGCTTCTTTTTGGTGATGCTTAGCGTTGAGTACTTGATGTTTTATTTTTCGCCGGCTCAGCATTTTGCTCACGTACTCAGAGACTTCCACAGAGGTGGTTCCGACGAGTACGGGCCGATCTTGTTTGGCCAAGGTTGTAATTTCTTCAATAGCAGCCTGGAACTTCTCGCGGGCCGTTTTGTATACTTTATCTTCTTTGTCGTCTCTTATGGCGGGTCGGTGGGTGGGTGTTACTACCACATCTAGCCGATAGATGTCCCAGAACTCACTGGCCTCGGTCACAGCTGTGCCAGTCATGCCTGCTAGCTTGTGGTACATGCGGAAGTAATTTTGTAAGGTGATCGTAGCGTAGGTCTGCGAAGCTTTTTCTATCTTCACTTTCTCTTTGGCTTCAAGGGCCTGGTGCAGTCCATCAGCGTACCGGCGCCCTGCTAGTACTCTCCCTGTTTGTTCATCTACAATTTTAACCCTGCCATCTATAACGATGTAGTCTATGTCTTTCTCAAAAAGTGTGTAGGCTTTGAGGAGTTGTTGTATGGTGTGTATACGCTGTGATTTGGTGGCATACTCTTGGATAAGGGCATCTTTTTTGGCTAGCTTGGCTTGTTCTTCTAGCTGTGGGTCGTTCTCTACTTGTGATATGGCCAGGCCTACATCAGGCAAGACAAAGAAATGTGGATCTTCTCCTTGTTGTGTAATGCGTTCTAGACCTTTCTCTGTGAGCTCTATGCTATTGTTCCGCTCATCTATAGTAAACAAGAGTGGTTTATCTGCTTCAGGCATCATCCGCTCACTGTCTTGTATATAGTAGTTCTCAGTTTGGTGGAGTAGCTGCTTAATGCCTGGCTCACTCAGGTACTGAATCAGGGGTTTGTACTTGGGCAATCCTCGGTAGGCTCTGAATAGGGCTAGGCTTCCTGCTTGAGTATCGTCTACAGCCAGCTTGTTTTTGGCTTCTTGTAAGTATTGAGTGACGAGTAGGCGCTGTGCTTCGGTCAGCTGCTGGACTCTGGGGTTTAGGGTTACGTAGGTTTGTTCAGTGTCTTCCTCTACGGGTCCAGAGATGATGAGTGGTGTGCGTGCATCGTCGATCAGCACGGAATCTACTTCGTCTATAATGGCAAAATGATGACCCCGCTGTACCAGGTCTTCAGCACGAGTGGCCATGTTGTCGCGGAGGTAGTCAAAACCGAGTTCATTATTGGTGCTATATGTGATATCTGCTCGGTAGGCTGCGTGCCTAGCCAATGAATGAGGGGGGTGCTCATCGATACAGGATACACTTAGGCCATGGAATGCATAGATAGGCCCCATCCAGGCTGCATCTCTTTTTGCGAGGTAGTCATTTACTGTGACGATATGTACGCCCTTGCCTGCTAGGGCATTTAAAAAAGCAGGAAGCGTAGCTACCAGGGTCTTTCCCTCACCTGTAGCCATCTCGGCAATTCTACCTTGATGTAAGATGATGCCACCGATTAGCTGTTCATCATAATGGACCATATCCCAAGTAGTTGGGTGGCCTACTACTTCCCACTGATTGTGCCAAGTGGCCTGCCCTCCTTCGATCGTGACATAAGTATGCGCAGCAGCTATAGCTCTGTCGTGGTCCCTAGCAGTTACTACGAGCTGTTGGTTTTCTTTAAATCTTCGGGCAGTTTCTTTAACAAGGGCAAAGGCCTCAGGCAATGCTTCGGCTAGAACTGCTTCTAGCCGCTGGATATAATCCTTTTCTAACTTATGTATTTGCTGGTAGCGTTGCTCTGTGTCTGCCAGACCTAAGCTAACATTGTTCTCTACTTCCTGCTTTAGTGTATTGGTCTGCCGTGTGATTTCCTGCAGCTCGCTCTGGATGTGTCTCTTGATGGCTTGGGTTTTTTCTCGCAGCTCATCATGGCTCAGAGCTTGCATTTGTTGAAAAGCTGTGTTAATCCTTTCAACATAAGGTTGCAGCTTTTTGAGGTCTCGTTCAGATTTGGTACCAAAGAGCTTCGTGAAGAATGTGAGCATAGGGCGCTAGGATTTATCGGTTTGGTAGCTTGCCTGGTACGGGAAGCTGCGTGCTGATGCATCTATGATTTTTTGTAATAAGGCTAGTAGTGGGACTACGTGGATGCGTAGTTGTAAATTTCTTGGTGGCTACATTGAGGTCTGCTGCCGAGTGTTTCTCTCTTTATGCCTAGCATAGCATAGAGCTCATCTGGTGCTTGCTGAGCTTATTAAAGCAACTACTTAGTGCGCTCCGCAAGTGTTTTTTATCTTCATTGCTTCTACGAACGCTAGCACAAGGCTTATTACTGCTTTCTGACTGTGCAAAGTTAGCATTTGCCCTTGGGTTATCGAAATAGACTGGTTATATTTGGCGCATTATCTATACTCGGCGTGTTGGGGCTGGTGAAATTTAAGTTACTAGATTCCAAGAATGACTTTTGCCTTCTGGCATGTACAAAGAAGGTCTAGCTAACTTTCAAGTAGTTCCATTGTGGGCAGGAAAGAATGGGTTAAGTCGAAGTTGTTGGCTGCTAGGGCCCTTGTACCATCTTCTAAGTAAGTTTGTATCTTCCTAAAGCAGGTTACAGGTTCCCACTGAGTTTGGTAAATTAGCTTTCGCTTAAGCGGATATATAGATCTATAAATTTTCGTTAACTTCCACTAAAAGCCATAAAGTAATGCCGATCAACCAAGGCTCCCTTATGAAAAAATCTGGGCCTGAAGGGACTAAACATAATCCTAAGTTTGACGCCTTTGTGTCTAGGAGCATGAGTTATAAGAGTATTGCAGAAGCTTTCCTCGCCAAACTACCGGGCCATCTGCTTGAACACCTGGACGTTAATAACTTCAAGCAAAACGAGAGCCTCGATACCAATGAAGAGCTCGTAGTACATCGCAAGGATAAGACGTTGCAAGTAACAATGCAAGATGGAAGTGTCTTGATAGTCCATATAGAACATCAAAGCACTCCGGAATTCATGATGCTCATTCGCTTTCTCTACT